>JAGPES010000043.1:4150-14834 GCA_018057015.1 Pseudomonadales bacterium
GGCGACCCACAGGTGCCCTGAGCCGATGCGGCTGTCGCCATGAATGGCGACCCACAGGTGCCTGGGCGAATGCTGCCGCAGGCATCGGTGCCGGTATTGAATGTGGGTCGGCATTCATGCCGACAGGCGCCTGCCCGGATGATGCCGTCGCCATGAATGGCGACCCACAGGTGCCCTGAGCCGATGCGGCTGTCGCCATGAATGGCGACCCACAGGTGCCTGGGCGAATGCTGCCGCAGGCATCGGTGCCGGTATTGAATGTGGGTCGGCATTCATGCCGACAGGTGCCTGCCCGGATGATGCCGTCGCCATGAATGGCGACCCACGGGCAATGAATCAGCCACGGCGCACGAACAACGCATGCGCCGCCAGTGCCGCGAAGATCCACGTCGCGGGATGCCATTGCGCCGGCGCCAGGTTGGCGACGTCCGGGTTCACCAGCATCATGCCGCCCGCCGCCACCAGCAGTTCCAGCAGCCGACCGCGTTCGCCGCCGCCGTGCGCCGGCGCGTTCGCCGTTGCGGCCGGCGCCGCCGGGAACCGCGGCGCCTCGGCGGGCCGCAGCGCCTCCAGGATCTTCTCCGGGCGCTGCGGCAGCTGCTCGAGCCAGCCCGGGGCGCGCTTCTGCAGCTTCTCGAGCAGCCCGCGCGGCGAGTAGCGGTCGCTCACCCATTGCTCGAGGAAGGGCTTGGCGTTGGCCCACAGGTCGAGCTCGGGGTAGAGCTGGCGGCCGAGCCCCTCGATGTGCAGCAGCGTCTTCTGCAGCAGCACCAGCGAGGGCTGCACCTCCATGTCGAAGCGGCGTGCGGTCTGGAACAGGTAGACCAGCAGCTGGCCGAAGCTGATCTCGCCCAGCGGCTTCTCGAAGACCGGCTCGCAGGTGGCGCGCATCGCGGCCTCGAAATCGTGCACCCGCGTCTGCGGCGGCACCCAGCCGCACTCGACGTGCAGCTCGGCGACCTCGCGGTAGCGGCGCTGGAAGATCGCGAGCAGGTTGCGCGCCAGGTAGTACTGGTCGAAGTCGCTGAGGCTGCCCATGATCGCGCAGTCGATGCCGATGTAGCGCGGGTGGGCCGGGTCGGTGACGTCCACGAAGATGTTGCCGGGGTGCATGTCGGCGTGGAAGAAACTGTCGCGGAACACCTGCGTGAAGAAGATCTTCACGCCGCGCTCGGCGAGCTCCTTGAGGTCGACGCCCGCCGCCGTCAGCGCCGCCACGTCGGAGACCGGGATGCCGTGGATGCGCTCCATCACGAACACGTTGCGCCGCGTATGGTCCCAGTGCACCTCGGGCACGTAGAGCAGGTCCGAGTCGAGGAAGTTGCGCCGCAGCTGCGAGGTGTTGGCCGCCTCGCGCTGCAGGTCGAGCTCGTCGAGCACGATCTGCTCGTAGTCGCGTATCACCTCCACCGGGCGCAGGCGCCGGCCGTCGGGATGGAAGCGTGCGAGCCAGCGCGCCAGCGTGTAGAGCAGGCGGATGTCCTCGCGGATCGTGCGTTCGATGCCGGGGCGGATCACCTTCACCACCACGCGGCGGCCGTCGAACAGCGTGGCGGCGTGCACCTGCGCGACCGAGGCCGAGGCCAGCGGCGCGGCCTCGAAGCCCGCGAACAGCTGCTCCACCGGCTTGCCCAGCGCACGCTCCACGATGGCACGTGCCTCTGCCGCGGGGAAGGGCGGCACGGCGTCCTGCAGGCGGCTCAGCTCGTCGGCGATATCGGGCGCGACCAGGTCGCGCCGCGTCGAGATCAGCTGCCCGAACTTGATGAATATGGGCCCCAGGTCCTCGAGGCTGCGGCGCAGCCGGACCGCGCGCGACTGCGCCGGCTCGCCACCCCAGGTGAACGGCGCCAGGCGCAGGAGCCGTCGCCAGGACTGCGGCAGGTGCCCGGTGTCGAGGAAGGTGTCGAGACGGTAGCGCCGGCAGACCTGGAGGATGCGCGCGAGGCGCGCCACGCGCGACATCGTGGTTCAGCCGCGGCGCGTGCGGTCGCGGGCGGCGAGGGCGTCGATGCGCCGGCCGAGGCGGCGGATTCCCGCCTCCAGGCGTTCGCCGCGCTGCGCGGTGGCGCGCAGGTCGGCGAAGAAATCCTCCACTTCCAGCCTCGGCGGCGCGAGCCGCGCCTCTTCGTGGATGAATTCCTCGACGTGGCGCAGCAACGAGTCGTGCGCCCGGCGTCCCCAGCGCGCCGAGCCGCGCGCGGCACGCCCGAGCTGGTGCGCGGCGACGTCGCCGACCACGAGCGCGAGGCGTTGCTCCCAGTCGAGATCGAGCTTGCCGAGCGCCTTCTCCAGCGCCAGCAGCGGCGCGCTGTCGCCGCTGATGCGCAGGTTGCCGTTCACCAGCGCGCTGGCCTTGTCGGCGGCCCCGAGCAGCGCCACGAAATCCGATCCCGCGCCGCTCACCGTGCAGGACACCGCGCCCTCGTAGTGGCTGTGGAGGCGGACACTGCCGGCGCCGGGCGCGACGTAGGCGCGCACGGCCGGCACGCTGCAGTCGATGCAGAACACGCTGCCGGCGAGCGCGCCCACCTGCTCGCGCGTGGCGGCGTCCATGCCGAGCGCGGCGTTGATCGCGCGCTCCAGCGCGGCGAGCGCGGCGACATTCAGCGTCGAGGCGCCGGCATTCATGCGCCGGCCTTGAAGCCGCGGTGCACCGCCACGATGCCGCCGGTCATGTTGTGGAAGTCGCAGCGCTCGAAGCCCGCGTCCTCCATCATGTCGCGCAGCGTTTCCTGGTCCGGGTGCATGCGGATCGATTCGGCGAGGTAGCGGTAGCTGCCCTCGTCGCCGGCCACGAGCTTGCCGAGCCTGGGCAGCACGCCGAAGGAATAGGCGTCGTAGAGCTTGCCGAGAAGTTCGCTCGTGGGTTTGGAGAACTCCAGCACCAGGAGGCGCCCGCCCGGGCGCAGCACGCGCAGCATGGACTCCAGCGCGCGCTCCTTGTGCGTGACGTTGCGCAGGCCGAAGGCGATCGTGATGCAGTCGAAGCTCGCGTCGGCGAAGGGCAACTGCTCGGCGTCGGCGAGGGCGAAATCGACGTTGGCGCACACGCCGTGGTCGAGCAGCTTGTTGCGGCCGGTGCCGAGCATGGACTCGTTGATGTCCGAGAGCACCACGCGGCCCGAGCTGCCCACGATGCGCGAGAAGCGCGCCGCGAGATCGCCGGTGCCGCCGGCGACGTCGAGCACGCGCTGGCCCTCGCGCACGCCGGAGAGCTCGATCGCCAGGCGCTTCCACAGGCGGTGGATGCCGCCCGACATCAGGTCGTTCATGAGGTCGTAGCGCGCCGCCACCGAGTGGAACACGCCGCCCACCAGGCGCGCCTTTTCCGTCTCGGGAACCTCGCGGTAACCGAAATGCGTGGTGCGGTCTTCAGCCATGTGCGTCTCCGTGGCGCGCGCTCATTGCCTGGCGATCAGGACGGGGCCCGTCGGTTCGCGCGAGGCGCCGGCGAGGCTGAGGCGCGCGAGGTAATCGGCCCAGCGCTTTTGCTGCTCGCGGCAGAGCTCGTGGAGGTATCCCCAGGAGTAGATGCCGCTGTCGTGGCCGTCGGAAAAGTGGAACTGCAGCGCGTAGTTGCCCACGGTCTCGATGCGCTCGATGGTGACCAGCCGCTTGCCGGTCTGCAGCGTTTCCTGCCCGGGGCCGTGGCCGCGCACCTCGGCCGAGGGCGAGTACACGCGCAGGTACTCGCAGCTCAGGCTGTAGTGCTCGCCGTCGGCGTAGCCGAGCTCCAGCAGGCGCGAGGCCTGGTGCAGGCGGATCGTGACGGGCACCTTGATCTGTACGCTCATGCTCGCGCCCGACGCTCCCCGCTGGATTGGCCCGCTAGCTTACAGGATAAAGCGGCTCAAATCCTCATTGCGCGCGAGCTCGCCGAGCTGCGCGTCGACGTAGGCGGCATCCACGACCAGGCGGCTGGTTTCGCTGCTGGAGCCGCGGTCGGCGGCGCTGAAGGAGGCCTCCTCGAGCAGGCGCTCCATCACCGTGTGCAGGCGCCGTGCGCCGATGTTCTCGGTGCGTTCGTTCACTTCCCACGCCACCTCGGCGAGGCGGCGGATGCCCTCGGGGGTGAACTCCACCGCGAGGTTCTCGGTCGCCAGCAGCGCGCGGTACTGCTCCGTGAGCGAGGCGTCGGGCTCGGTGAGGATGCGCGCGAAATCCTCTGGGCTGAGCGCGCCGAGCTCGACACGGATCGGCAGGCGGCCCTGCAGCTCGGGGATCAGGTCCGAGGGCCTGGCGAGGTGGAAGGCGCCCGAGGCGATGAACAGGATGTGGTCGGTGCGCACCGTGCCGTGTTTCGTGCTGACCGTGCAGCCCTCGATCAGCGGCAGCAGGTCGCGCTGCACCCCCTCGCGCGAGACGTCGGCGCCCTGGTACTCGGAGCGTCGCGCGACCTTGTCGATCTCGTCGAGGAAGACGATGCCGTTCTGCTCCACCGCCTCCAGCGCGCGGCGCTTGAGCTCCTCCTCGTTGACGAGCTTCGCGGCCTCCTCGTCCTCGACCATCTTCAGCGCGGCGCGCACGCCGAGGCGGCGCGTCCTGCTGCGCCCGGCGGACAGGTTCGCGAACATGCCCTGCAGCTGGCTGGTCATCTCTTCCATGCCCGGCGGGGCCATGATCTCGACGCCCACCGGCGCGGTGGCGAGCTCGATGTCGATCTCGCGCTCGTCGAGCTCGCCTTCGCGCAGCTTCTTGCGGAACACCTGGCGCGCGGCGGAGTCGCGCTCGGGTGCGGCGCCCGGCGCCGGGCGCGCCGGCGGCAGCAGCGCGTCGAGGATGCGCTCCTCCGCGGCATCCAGCGCGCGCTCGCGCACCCTGGCGATCTCGGCCTCGCGGTACATCTTCAGCGCCACGTCGACCAGGTCGCGCACGATCGATTCGACGTCGCGCCCGACGTAGCCGACCTCGGTGAACTTGGTGGCCTCGATCTTCAGGAACGGCGCGTTGGCCAGGCGCGCCAGGCGGCGCGCGATCTCGGTCTTGCCCACGCCCGTCGGGCCGATCATCAGGATGTTCTTCGGCGTGACCTCGCGCGCGAGTTCGGGGTCGAGCTGCATCCGGCGCCAGCGGTTGCGCAGCGCCACGGCGACGGCGCGCTTGGCATCCTGCTGTCCGATGATGTGGCGGTCGAGTTCGTGGACGATCTCGCGGGGGGTCATGCTGGACATGGTGGGAATACCGGTGGTTGGCGGGCGGTGGTGTCGCGCCGCGCCTCAGGGCGCGGCGTCGAGTTCTTCGATGGTGCGGTTGTGGTTGGTGTAGATGCAGATGTCGGCGGCGATGCCGAGGCTGCTCTCGACGATCTCGCGCGCCGGCATGTCGGTGTGGCGCAGCAGCGCGCGCGCGGCGGACTGCGCATACGGGCCGCCCGAGCCGATCGCGATCAGGCTGTCCTCGGGCTCGATCACGTCGCCATTGCCGGTGATGATCAGCGAGTTGCCGCGATCCGCCACCGCGAGCAGCGCCTCGAGGCGGCGCAGGGCGCGATCGGTGCGCCAGGCCTTGGCCAGCTCGACGGCGGCGCGCACCAGTTGCCCCTGGTGCTTGTCGAGCTGCGCCTCGAACAGTTCGAACAGCGTGAACGCGTCGGCGGTGCCGCCGGCGAAGCCCGCGATGACCTTGCCCTCGTGCAGGCGGCGCACCTTGCGCGCGTTGGACTTCATGACGGTGTTGCCCATAGAGACCTGGCCGTCACCGCCGATCACCACCTTGCCGTGGCGTCTCACCGAGAGGATGGTGGTTCCCCGATACTGCTCCAAGGCGCTTCCCTCGTGTGGTCCAGGTGGCGTGCGACGCGACGCGCGCCCGTGAAGCCCATATGCGGGCGCGGGCGCGCCGTTTCAAGTGTCGCGCGTGCTCACAGCGTGTCGATGCCCACGTCGCGCAGCGCGCGACGGGCATTGGCGAGCGCGGCCGGGTCGGCGAAGGGGCCGACGGTGACGCGGTAGCGGGTCTGGCCGTCGGCGGTCTTCACGGTTTCGACGCGGGCGTCGTAGCCGAGCAGCAGGATCTCGCCGCGGCGGCGATCGGCGTCGGCATGCTGGCTGAAGGCCCCGGCCTGCATCGCCAGCCCCGCGGGCTTCGGTGTTTCCGGCTTCGGCGCCACCGTCGCCGCGGGGGCGGTGGGCGCCGCGGCCGTCGCGGGAGCCGCGCCGGGTGCCGGCGCCGGCGCGGGCGCCGCGGTGGCGACGGTCGGTGCGGTCTGTTGCGGCTCGGGCACCTCCACGGGCTGCGCCGGCCTGGTGGCGGCTTCCTCCTGCGCCGGCGCGGCCCTGGCCGTGGCATCGCCGTTCCCGGTCTCGCGCAGGATGTCGTAGTAATCGAATCGTGGCTTGGTGTCGGGCCCCGGGGTCTTCTTCTGCGGCTCGGCGCGTGCTTGCGGCTGCTGTTCGACCGCCGTGACGCCGGCGCCGGAGGGCTGCTGCTGCGGTGGCGGGGTGAGCGTCGCGAGGTAGACCAGGAAGCTGACCAGCGTGCCGATCACGATGCCGCTGACGAGCCAGAGCCAGGGTGCGTGCTCGGGCTTGCCGGAGCGGTTCGCCCGCGCGGCACGTTGTTTGGCGAAGTCATGGGCCATGGTCGGATCTGCGGTGTGTATGCGCGCGAGCAAGCGCAGCGGCTACGGACGGGCCGGCGGCCCGGGAGCGCGTATTATCAGGATCGCGCGCCCTGTTGCCAAACGGCAGCACGTTTTCAGGCGCCTTCCTGCGGGTCCACGTCGATGTGCCAGCGCTCCACGCCGGGCGTGCGCCGGGTCTCGAGCAGCCGGCACGCGGCCTCGAGCGCGGCGTGCAGCGGGGCGCGCTGCGCGTGCGACAGCAGCAGCTGCAGGCGATGGAATCCGGCGCGCCGCTGCATCGGTGCCGGTACCGGGCCGATGATCTCCACCGCGTGGTGCTCGCGCAGCAGTTCGCGCTTGAGTTCCTGCAGCAGCGCGAGCGCTGCCTGCTGCTCGCGGCTCTCCGCGCGCAGGATCGCCAGGTGCGCATAGGGCGGGAGCCCGTGCCGGCGGCGTTCGGCGAGGATGGGCTCGATGAACGTGGCGTAGCCCCCGTCGACCAGCCGCGTCAGCCATGGATGCTCCGGGTGGAAGGTCTGCACCAGCACCTCGCCGGGGCGCTCGGCGCGCCCGGCACGGCCGGCGACCTGCACCAGCAGTTGCCCGGTGCGCTCCGCGGCGCGGAAATCGGCGCTGAACAGCCCGCCGTCGAGGTCGATGATCGCGACCAGGGTCACGTGCGGGAAGTGATGCCCCTTTGCCAGCATCTGCGTGCCGACCAGGATGCAGGGCTCGCCGGACCCGAGCTGGCGGATCAGCTGCTCCATCGCGTCGCGCGCCTGCATCGTGCCGCGATCGATGCGGCGGATCGGGAACGCGGGGAACAGCCGTTGCAGCGTGTGCTCGGTGCGCTCGGTGCCGGTGCCGAGCGCGACCAGGCGCGCGCTGCGGCAATGCGGACAAGCCGAGGGCACGGGCGAGCGCGCATCGCAATGGTGGCACCACAGCAGCCGCTCGGCGCGGTGCAGCGTCATGCGCGCGTCGCAGTGGCGGCACTCGCCCATCCAGCCGCAGTCGGCGCAGCTCAGCACCGGTGCCCAGCCGCGGCGGTTCAGGAACACCAGCGCCTGGTTGCCGGCGGCGAGCTCCTCGCCGATGCGCGCGATCGTCTCGGCGCACATGCCGCCCTCCAGCGCCTGCCCTTTGACGTCGAGCAGCCGCACTGCGGGCGACTGCGCGGCACCGGCGCGCTCCGGCAGGCGCAGGTGCAGGAAACGGCCGTTCGCGCAGTTGGCGAGGCTCTCGGTCGAGGGCGTGGCGGAACCGAGCACCACCGGGACGCCGGCCTGGCGCGCGCGCACCACCGCGAGGTCGCGCGCCGAGTAGCGGAAGCCCTCCTGCTGCTTGAACGAGGCGTCGTGCTCCTCGTCGACGATGATCGCGCCGAGTTCCGGCAGCGGGCTGAACAGCGCCGAGCGGGTGCCGATCAGCACCCGCGCACGCCCGTCGGCGCAGCGGTGCCACGTGTCGAGGCGTTCGCGGTCGCCGAGCCCGGAGTGCAGCACCGCGATGCCTTGCCCGAAGCGCGCTTCGAAGCGCTGTCGCGTCTGCGGCGTGAGGCCGATTTCGGGCACCAGCACCAGCGCCTGGCGCCCGCCGGCGAGCACGCGCTCGATGAAGCGCAGGTACACCTCGGTCTTGCCGCTGCCGGTCACGCCCTCGAGCAGCGCGCAGTGGAAGGCGCCGCAGGCCTGCTCCAGCGCCGCCAGCGCCGACTGCTGCGCGGCGTTCAGTGCCGGCGCTGCCGTGCTGCCCGGGAGCACCGGCGCGACGACCGTTGTGCTGTCGCCTGCCGGTGCCGCCACGCTCAGGCCCTTGCGCTGCAGCGCGCGCAGCGTGGTGGCGTCGATGCCGGCGGCGCGGCAGGCGGCATCGTCCGCGGGGCCGTGGCGCTGCAGGAAGCCGAGTGCCGCCGCCTGTTTCGGGGCGCGCGCCAGCGCCGCATCGTGCAGCCCGAAGCTCTCCGTCGTCGCCTGCCAGCGGCGCGCCGCCCGCCGCGGCGCACGCGCGACGCTGCGCAGCTGCACCGGCAGCGTGTTCACGATCACCTCGCCCGGGGGTGCATGGTAATACCGGGCCGCGAAGGTGCAGAGCGCGAGCAGCTCCGGTGGCACGAGCGGCGTCGCGTCGGGCAGCGCCAGCGCGCGACGCAGCTTCCCCGGCGCCAGCTCGCTGTGCGTGATCACCTCGGTGATCACCCCGAGCACGCGCCGCGGCCCCAGCGGCACCACGACGCGCATGCCGGGGCCGATCGCGCCGGCCCCGACACCGGCCGGAGGCAGGTAGTCGAGGGCATGGCGCAGCGGTGCGGGGATGGCGACACGCAGGATCGGTTCGGCGAGCATCGGCGGAGGGTATGGGCACGCCCGCGGCCCGTCCAGCCCCCGGGCGGGTATTTTCCACAGCCACTGCCCCGGCGGCTTGCCATCGCGGGCGCCAGTGCTTAGTATGCCGCGCTCTTTTTTATTCCAACGGCGCGGCGATTCCCCCCGGCCAGAGCAGGGCGGGCGCCAGGGCGCGGCAAGGTGACACCATGAAAGCCGATATACATCCCGCTTACGACAAGGTTTCCGCCAGCTGCAGCTGCGGCAACGTGATCGCGACCCGTTCCACGTTGGGCAAGGACCTGCACATCGACGTCTGCTCGAAGTGCCATCCGTTCTACACGGGCAAGCAGAAGGTGATGGACACCGGGGGTCGTATCGACCGTTTCAAGAAGCGCTTCGGCGCGGTCGGCGCACGCCGTCCGGACTGATTCCTCCGGCGGCCGGGCAACCTTGCCGAGCGCTGCCGTCTTCCTGTCGAGACTGCCCGGCACGCCGGTCGCCCGGTTGGCCGTCGCGTTGCTGTGCGCCTGTTGCCTGGTCCGGGCCGCCGCGGCGGCCCCTTCCTGCGCTCCGGGCCCCGGACTGACGCCGGCCCGCCTCGCCCAGGTCATCGATGGCGACACGCTGGCCCTCGCCGACGGAACCCGCCTCAGGCTGATCGGCGTCAATGCCCCCGAGACGCGCGGCCGCGACGGCAACGCCGAGGCCGGCGCGGTCGAGGCCACGCGCTTTGCGCGCCGCTTCCTCGGTTCCGGGCGCATCGGCGTGGTGCCCGGCGTGGATCGCCGCGACCGCTACGGCCGCACGCTGGCCCACGTCTACCGCGCCGACGGCGAGAGCCTCGAGGCCGCGCTCCTGGCCGCGGGGCTCGCGCGGCAGGTCACGGTTCCGCCCAACCTCGGCCAGCTGGACTGCCTGCGCGACGCCGAGAACAGCGCACGCGCCACGCGCGCGGGGCTGTGGCGCCACGGCGCCTTCGCGCCGCGCGCAACCGCGACGCTGGCGCCGGGCGAAAGCGGCTTTCGCCTGCTGCGCGGGCGTGTGAGCGCGGTGCAGCCCGCGGGGTCGACGTGGTGGGTGGAGATCGACGATCGCGTGTCGCTGCGCATCGCGGACGCGGATCGCAAATACTTCAGCCTCGAGGAGTTGCGCGCCCTCGCGGGCCGGCAGGTCGAGGTGCGCGGCTGGCTGCTCTGGCGCGATCCCGCGCCCGGCCGCGGTCATCCGCCGTGGATGATGCAGCTGCGTCACCCGGCGTCGCTCGCCCCGGACGCCTGATCAGAAGATGTCCTGCGTGTTGTACTCGTCCGAGGGATAGGCGTCGCCGGAGGGCGTCACCGAGGGCACGTTCTCCAGCGGGAACAACTCGAACACCGCGTCGCGCTGCCCGGGCGAGGCCAGCAGGCCGGTGCCGCGGTCCACGCGCACGTTGACCAGGCCGACCGGCATCGGGCGCACGTACGGCGGCGTGTCGCGCGTCGCTTCGCGCATGAAGTCGACCCAGATGGGCAGCGCGGCGGAACCGCCGAACTCCTGGCGCCCGAGCGGCGTGTTCTCGTCGAAGCCGAGCCAGGTCGTCGTGACCACCATGCCCGCGTAGCCCGAGAACCAGGCGTCGGTCGGCCCGTTCGTGGTGCCGGTCTTGCCGGCGATGTCGCTGCGCTTCAGTTCCAGCGCGCGGCGCCCGGTGCCGTGCTTCACGGCGTCCCTGAGGATGCTGTCGATCATGTAGGCAACGCGCGGGTCCATGACCCGCGGGGCGGTCTGCGTCGGCGCCGCTTCGGGCTGCGGC
>JAGPES010000434.1 GCA_018057015.1 Pseudomonadales bacterium
GCACGACGTCTACGACATCACGCATCCCGAACGGGTAGTGCGGGCGAACGGCGAGCTGCGCACTCCCGGGCACCGCGAGGCACCGTGCGCCATCACCGTGGACGGTACGCTCGATCCCCGCAGTGCGGGCCACCAGGTATTCGTCGCCTCCGGCCCGGTGAAGTGGCTCGGGCTGGACAAGTGAGCGCTGCCACAGTGCGGCACGTCGGGACGATCGATCATGGACGCGAACGGCAATCCGGGCATCGCAGGCACTGATCCGGGCGGGGCGCTCGCCACATGGCTCGCACAACGCAATCCCCGCGCCCGCGAACTGCGCGTCGACGGGATCAGCAGGCCGAGCTCCTCGGGATACTCGAACGAAACCGTCTTCTTCCGCGCACGCTGGCGCGAGGGCACGGCGTGGCACCAGCGGCGCTACGTGGCACGCATCGAGCCACGCACGCCCCCGGTGTATCCCCTGCAGACCGCGCAGGCGCTGCCCTCGGTGGCGCTGCAGTACCGGGTGATGCAGGCCGTCGCACACGCCGGTGGCGTCCCCGTAGCGCCGCTCGTCGGCCACGAGGAGAGCGATGCGCTGCTGGGCGGGCCTTTCTACGTGATGGACTTTGTCGACGGAGACGTGCCGAAAGACAATCCGGTCTACACCAAGGAAGGGTTCTTCGTCGCCGCGAACGCGGGGCAACGTCACCGGCTGATCGACAGCGGGCTGGCCGCACTCGCCCGCCTGCACGCCATCGAGCCCGGACCCGCGGGGCTCGACTGGCTCGCCGGCGGTGTGCGTCCCGGGCTCGGCCGCCAGCTCGAGATCTACCGGCGTTACGCGAGCGAGCTGCTCGGTGGACGCGCGCATCCGGTGCTGGCGCACGCATTCGAGTGGCTGGGTCGCGAATCCGGGGCGGACGGCACGATCGTGCCGAGCTGGGGTGACGCGCGCATCGGGAACATGATCTTCCGCGACTTCGGCTGTGTCGCCGTGAACGACTGGGAAGCGGCGGCACTGGGTCCGGCCGAACTCGATCTGGGCTGGTGGCTGATGTTCGACCGCTTCGCGCACGAGACCAGCGGACAGCCGCGCCTAGAGGGCGAACCCACGCGGGAAGAGCAGATTGCCCTGTACGAGAAGCATGCAGGGCGCAGCGTGGGCGACCCGTTCTACCACGAGGTGTTCGCGGCAGCGCGGTTCACGACGGTCATGATCCGCACCTGCCAGCGCAGTACCGATGCAGGCCTGGTGCCGGCGTCGATGAACATGCCGGTCAACAACCCGGCAACGCAGGTGCTCGCCGACCTGCTCGACGTTCGCTACGCGTGGCTGCAGGCGGCCGGCGTGGCATCCTGAGCCGGAGGATTCGTCCATGCCCCGAACACGCAAGAGCTTCTGCCGCATCTGCCAGGCCCTGTGCGGAATCGACGTCGAGATCGACGCCGGACGCGTGCGTTCGGTGCGTGGGGACTTCGCGCACCCGATGAGCCGTGGCTATACCTGCGAAAAGGGGCGCCAGCTGGGCGCCCACCTCGACGACCCGGCGCGTCTTCGCGGCTGCCTCGAACGGCGGGCCGACGGCACGTTTGCCCCGATCGCGAGCGGGGCCGCACTCGAGGCGATCGCAACGCGCCTGCATTCCATCATCGGGACGCACGGTCCGCGCGCTGTGGCCACCTATGCCGGCACGGCGGCCTACATGAACGGCACGGCGATCGGCGTGACCCGCGCGTTCCACGCCGCGATCGGCTCGCCGATGCGATTCACCACGATCACCCTCGACCAGCCGGGAAAGATCATCGCGATCATGCGCCACGGGCTGTGGGCCGGCGGGGGGCACTCGTTCGCGTCGGCGAACGTGGTGATGCTCATCGGGACCAACCCGCTGGTCTCGGCGTTTCACGTCCACGGCGGCCCGCCGGGCTTTCATCCCGGCGATCTGCGGCGCGCGCAGCGCGAGCGCGGGCTGCGCGTGATCGTCGTCGATCCGCGCCGCACCGAGACGGCGGCGCTGGCCGACCTGCACCTGGCAATCCGGCCCGGCGAGGACGCCACGCTGCTGGCGGGCATGATCCGCCTGATCCTTGCAGAGGGTCTCCACGATCGCGCGTTCTGCGACGAACACGTCGCGGGCATCGCGGAACTGCGTGACGCCGTCGACGCCTTCACGCCCGATTACGTCGCGCATCGCACGGGCATTGCCGCGCAACGGATCGGCGAGGCGGCACGGCTGTTCGCGCGCGGACCGCGCGGCGTGGCCACCGCGGGCACGGGGCCGAACATGTCGACCCATCCGACGCTGACCGAACATCTCGTCCTCTGCCTCGACACGATCTGCGGCCGCTGGAACCGCGAGGGCGAGCGCGTGAACGCGCCGAGCGTGCTCACCCCGGACCTGCCGCGTCCCGCCCAGGCCTTCCCGCCGTCGATGCTGCCGCCCGAACTCGACCCCGACGCGAACCGGGAGCGTTCGCGCCTGCGCAAGCTGCGGCAGATCAACCAGGAGATGCCGACGCCCTCGCTCGCCGACGAGATCCTGGAGCCGGGCGAGGGGCAGGTGCGGGCACTGATCGTGACCGGCGGCAACCCGCTTGCCGCGTGCGCCGACCCGGTGCGGCTGGCGCGGGCGCTGGAGTCGCTCGAACTGCTCGTGTGCGTCGACATCGCGCTCACCGCGACCTGCCGCCGCGCGCATTACGTGCTTGCCGCGAAGCACATGCTGCAGCGTGCCGACGTGGCGGCCTACCAGGACATGCTCTACGAGCGGCCGTTCGCGCAGTACACCGATGCACTGGTCGCAGCGGACGGCGACCTGCTCGAGGACTGGCACGTGTTCGCCGCGCTGGCGCAGCGCCTGGGCAAGAAGCTCGCGCTTCCCGGCGGCGAACTCGACCTCGACCGCATGCCCACGACCCTCGACGTCCTCGAACTCCTCTACCCCCAGCCGAAGGTCCCCGTGCGCGAGATTGCCCGCTACGAGGGCGGGCACGTGTTCGACGACATCGACGTACGCGTATCGGCACCCATTCCCGGTATCGAGGGCAGGCTGTGCGTCGCTCCCGAGGGCGTCGCCGACGAACTGCGCGCGATGCGCGCGGAGCCCGTTCCCGAGCCCGGCCGCTACGGGCGCGACGGGCGGTTCACGCACCTGCTCGTCTCGCGGCGCATGAAGCACGTCAACAACTCGCTGTGCCACGATCTGCCGCGCAGCAAGGGACGTGCAAACCCGGTCTTCGTGAACCCCGGGGACCTGGCAGCCCTCGGCGCGGCGCCGGGCGAGCTGGTCGAGATCGAGTCGGAGCACGCGCGTGTGCTGGCGGTGGTCGGCACGGACGAGGGC
>JAGPES010000435.1 GCA_018057015.1 Pseudomonadales bacterium
AGGCCTTACTCCGGCCGACCTCGTGCCCGCCATCGGACAACGCAATCGCGTGTATGAGGTCCTGAACCGGCAGCGCCCTCTCACACTGCGCATGATCCGCGAACTGCACGACCGCTTCGGGATTCCTTTCGAGGCGTTGCTCAAAGCGGGTTGAACCGGCTGGCAAGCACCTTGTCGGGCGAGACGGGTCCATCGCGAAAGGCCGCATTGCCGGCTCGTCCGCCTCTCACCGCCACCCGTTCAGCGTCATCAGCCCGCCCACCGCCATATCCAGGTCCATCCGGCTGCCATCCCACAGCGAGCGCGACGTTTCCGCGGAAACGTCCACGCCCGATTCGGCGACGATGGCTTCGATGTCGTGCACGCGCAGCGGCGGCTTGGGCTGCCGCCGGCCGCAGTTCGCCTCGAAGTCGTCCGTTCCAGACGAACGCAAGCCGATCGTTCAGGCGGTCACACCCTGGATCTGCGCTTCGTAATCCGCCAGCCGACCCTTCACGGCGCGCGCCCCATAATGGAATGCCAGCGCCGCTGCCGGCCAAAGGCGAATTTCGCTGCCGTCGATCGTGGTCTTGCCGAACCTGCTGCGCGTCGTCGCCCAGGCCACCGGCAGCCTATGCTGGCGCACGAACTTCATCAGGCCCTTGAGCGATTCCGGCCTGTCCACGTGTCGGTCGCTCCATTTGATCTCCAGCGCCGCCATCGGCTTGAGCGCCGGCGACAACTCGACGAGATCTACCTCATTGCCCTCGGCTCCCCAGCGCGCGTAGTTCAGCCGCGCGTCTTCGTGGAAGCGCTGCGCGAACAAGGCGGTCTCCACCAGGTGCCCGAACTCCCGTTCGTCCGGATCCTTGGCGCCGAACAAACCGGTGTACATGGCCGAGTTCGTCAGATAGACCTTGAAATTCCGTTCGCGCCGGTAGCGCTTGCCGTCCTGGTCGACGCGGAAGACCCGCTTGATGAGGAAGGCCGCTTCCAGGTATTCGATGTATCGCTGTATCGTCTGCTTGCCGACGCCGCTGCGCTGCGAAAGCTGCTCGAACGAGACCTCCTCCGCGGTGTTGAAGGCCAGCAGGGTGAACAGCGAGTTGAGCTCCTGGATGTCCTTGATGCCGTACAACTGCGGCAAGTCGCGCAGCAGCACCTTGTCGACGATGTCGGATTTGACGAATCGTTCAGGGTTGCCGCGCACCGTGGGTGACAGCGCCAATTCCGGGTAGCCGCCAAAATTGACGTACTCCACGAACTGCTCGTTCAGTCGCCCGATGTCTTCCAGCGCATAGAGCGCGGGCTCTTCCTCGCGGATGGCCGCGGGCTCCGGCCGGAGTTGCAGGTATTCGGAGAAGGTCAGCGGCGGCAGCAGGAAGTCGGTGAAACGCCCCGCGCCGGATTCGGTGCTTTGCCGCTTGAGCGCCGCCGCTGCCGAGCCGGACACGAGAATGCGCAGGTCGGGGCGGTGATCGACCAACGATTTGAGGTACTTCTCCCAGTCCTTGTGCGACTGGATTTCGTCGAAGAACAGGTAGCGCGCGCCTTCGCCGCTGGTGGCGCTGTCTTCGATCTGTCGCACGATGGCCTCGAGCGATTGCCCGTGCAGCAGCGGATGATCCATTTCTACGTAGGCGATGCGCGTTGCGCCAACGCCTCGTTCCAGCAGGTCGGCGATCAGGTGGCGAATCAGGATGGTCTTGCCCACCCGACGCGGCCCCAGCAGCACAACGGCGCGGCGGAGTTTCTCGTCCAGGAGAATTTGCCGGACCAGGGGCAGATAGGCGCGCGGTCGCAGCACCAGCGTGCCCTCGTCCATCTGGCCGCTGGTCCACCAGGGGTTCAGCCGCTTAAGATGCTCTGCAACCTGTTGAGTTGAAACGTCTTTCATGGGGATTTCCAGTTAAGCACAGTGTGCTGTGCTTAAATCTAGCACGCCCGCTCCAGCTTCTGGAACAGCGAGTGTCCTGAAGGACGGGCACTCATCGCCAGTACGACGCGATCGATGCCCGGACCGTTTAGGTGAGAATCATGGAGATCAGACCGATCCGAACCGAGGCCGACCATCAGGCCGCGCTCAGCGAGATCGAGGGGCTGATGCGCGCACGCGCGAACACGCCCGAGGGCGACCGGCTGGACGTGCTGACTACCCTTGTCGAGGCGTGGGAGGCCCGCCACTTCCCGATGGACCTGCCGGATCCCGTGGAGGCGATCAAATTCACGATGGAGCAGCAAGGCCTTACTCCGGCCGACCTCGTGCCCGCCATCGGACAACGCAATCGCGTGTATGAGGTCCTGAACCGGCAGCGCCCTCTCACACTGCGCATGATCCGCGAACTGCACGACCGCTTCGGGATTCCTCTCGAGGCGTTGCTCAAAGCGGGTTGAACCGGCTGGCAAGCACCTTGTCGGGCGAGACGGGTCCATCGCGAAAGGCCGCATTGCCGGCTCGTCCGCCCCTCATCGCCACCCGTTCAGCGTCATCAGCCCCCCGACGGCCATATCCAGATCCATCCGGCTGCCATCCCACAGCGAGCGCGACGTTTCCGCGGAAACGTCGGCACCCGATTCGGCGACGATGGCCTCGATGTCGTGTATGGCGAGTGGCGGCTTCGGCACCTCGGACAGCAGCACGCCATCGGGCCGGAAGAACAGCAACTTGCCGTCGTCGCGCCGTGCCAGCGCGAAGCCGCCTTCGTGCAGCAGGCCGTGGTGGTGCCGGCAGAGCAGCACGAGGTTATCCAGGCGCGTCTCGCCACCGTCGGCCCAGTGCCTGATGTGGTGGGCATCCACATAGAGGTGATTGAGGCAGCCCGGAAAGCGGCAACCCTTGTCGCGGTGCGCCAGCGCACGGCGTATCGCCGGCGGAATCGTGCGCGAGCGGCGGCCGATGTTCAGCAGCTCGCCATCCTCGCCTTCCACCAGCGTCACTACCGAGGCGTCGCAGACGAGGCGACGCGCGGTCTCGGCGGCAATCGCGCCGCCATGCTCGATATGGCAGCAGTCACCGCATCCCTCCTCCGACAGAACTGAGCGATCCACATGCACGACGACCTGGTAGCGCTCGGCCTGGCGTGATGGCACTGCCTCGCGGGCAAGGAACTGCTCGGCCACATGACACAGCGCATCGGCGCGTCGCGCCGACACGGGTGATCCGGCGTCGTCGAAGCTGTTCGATGACGGGCTCGATGCCGGCGACGTTTCCGCGGAAACGTCATCCACGAATTCCTGTTCGCGGTCGGCACCGTCGCGCTCGCGGCGTTGCGCCTCCACCGCGGCATGGATCGCCTGCACCACCAGCGCGCCCTGCTCCGCCGGCAGTCGCACGGTGAGCAC
>JAGPES010000436.1 GCA_018057015.1 Pseudomonadales bacterium
CTTGCCCGTGGTGCCGGAGGTGAACATCAGGTCGAGCGTGTCGTCCGCGCAGACCGCGGCCTGTGCCGCCTGCACCTCGGCATCGCTCACCGCGCGCCCGCCAGCCACGAATTCCTCCCAGCCCGCCAGCGCGCCTGTCGCCTGGCCGAACAGCACCGTGCGCTCCAGCGCCGGCAGCGCGATGCCGGCCAGCATTTCCGGATAACGGTTACCGGCGAACTCGTCGACCGTGAACAGCAGGCGCGCACCGCTGCGCTCGAGGATGTAGGCCGCCTCGGCGCCCTTCATGCGCGTGTTGAGCGGCACCAGGATCGCGCCGATGCTCTGCGCGCCGAGCGCCGCCAGGATCCACTCGTAGCGGTTGGGCGCCCAGATCGCGAAACGGTCCCCGCGACGGACGCCGGCGGCAAGGAAGGCACGGGATGCGTCGCGCGCCCGCGCCGCCAGTGCATTGAAGTCCAGCGTGACGTCACCATCACGCAGCGCTACGCGCTCCCCGTGGCGCGCAGCCGCCCACGCCAGCAGCCCGGGCATGGTCAGTGGCAAAGCCGTTTCGTCCGCCATTCGCGCCTCCCGCTAGAAATCGCACTTCTATTTGCATAAATAAACGCAAATAATATTCCGCTTCCAGTCAGGGCACAATAATTCGTAATGAAAGCGGCCGATTTCTGCGCATTTGATTGGCATTGTTCAGCGCCGCCCGCGCTGTCTTCCGGGTGCCGCCACGGCCTGGCTCCGCGCCGTGCCGGGTCCGGCGGCGCGAACCGCGTGCAACGCCGTTGAACGCGGCACGGTCGCAACCGCGCGGCGAGGACGCCGCGTCGACCGCCGACATTCTCGCGCTGGCGCTGCCCTCGAGCGCGATGTTCCTGCTCGTCACGCTGGTCGGCATCGCCATGATCCGCTTCGCGGCAACGCTGGGACCCGACGCAGTGGCGGCCGTGAACGCGGGCACGCGACTCTACAACGTGTTCATCGCGCTCGCCGCCGGCATCAACGCCGGCACGCTGGCGCTGATCGCCAATGCCTGGGGCGCGGGAAACCGCGTCGAGGCCGAGCGCTACCTCGCCCTTGCACTGCTGGCAGCCACGTTGCTCGGCGCCGGCGTCACGCTGCTCACCTGGTTCGGCGCCGAGCCGTTGCTCGGGCTGTTCGCCCTGGACCCGGGCGCACACGCGGCCTCGGTGAGTTACACGCGCTGGCTCGCGCTGTTCTATACGCCGATCGCGCTGTACCTCGTGCTCGCCTCGGGCCTTCGCGCGGCCGGCGACGCGCGCATGCCGATGCTGTTCGCGCTGCTGGTGAACGGCCTCGCGCTGGGGCTGGCGTGGCGCTGGAGCGTCGCGCCGCCGTTCGGGCTGCAGCCACACGTGCGCTACATCGCGCTCGGGCTGGGGCTGGGCAACGTGGCGGGCGTGGCGGCGGCGCTCGCGCTGTGGCGTGCCGGAGGCCTGGCGCTGGCCCCGGTGAGTCCCGACGGGCACGGCCGCCAGCGGCTGAAGGCGCTGTGGCACGTCGGCTACCCGGCCGCGATCGAACAGGGACTGCTGCAGGCGGGTGTGATCGCCTTCCTGTGGGTGGTCGCGCAGTACGGCACCGCGGCATTCACCGCTTACGGCACCAGCATCAGCCTGCTGTCGCTCGCGATGGTGATCGGCTTCGGCTTCTCGGTCGCGGTGTCGGTGCTGGTCGGGCAGCAGCTCGGGGCGGGCTCGCCCGCCGCCGCGCGCGCGGTGGCGCTGCGCGCGTTGCGCCTGACCGTCGTCACGCTGAGCGTTCCCGGATCGATACTGGCGTTCTACGCGCACCCCATCGCGCTGTGGCTCACCGGCGACGCGAGCATCGCCGCCCACGCCGTGCCCATCATCTACGCGTTCACGCTCTCGTTGCCGCTGCTGGCGGTGGAGTTCTGCCTCGGCGGCGCCCTGCGCGGCGCCGGCGACACGCGCTTTCCGCTGCTGAACGTGCTGGCCGGCCTGATCGTGGTGCGTTTCGGCCTGGCGCTGCTTTTCCACCACCGCGGGCTCGGAGTGAACTGGATCTACGCCACGCTCATCGCCGATTACGCGGTCAAGAACGCGTTGCTGGTGTGGCGCTTCCGTTCCGGCCGCTGGATGAAGCTGCTGCCGGCGGGCCACCAAACGCCTTCGCCGCCGGATCCTGCGTAGGTCCTGTGGGTCGCCATTCAGTGTGGGTCGCCATTTATGGCGACAGCAGCGCTCGGCCAAGCACAAGTCGGCATGAATGCCGACCCACACCTGTCAGCATGAATGCTGACCCAGATCCTACAGCGGGGGCAGGGCAACCAGCGGCTGCACGCTCGCGTCCCAGCCACGCGCGGCCTCCTGCAGCCGTGCGATGCGCGCGGCGTCGGCGGGATGCGTGGCCAGCAGCGCGGGCAATTCGCGGCCCGCCGCATCGTAGTCCGCCAGCGCCTCGAACAACCCCGCCGCGCCGCCGGCGTGGCCGTAGTGCCGGCGCAGCGCCGCAATCGCTGCCTCGTCGGCGCGGGCCTCGGCGTGGCGCGAGTAACCGAGTTGCACCAGGCGCGCGAGCTGCGGCGCCAGCCCCTGGGCATCGCCGCGCAGCGCGAGCATCAGCAGCGCGAGCGCCGCACCGCCGCCGACGGCCGCGATCGGGTCGCGGGCCGCGAGGTGCGCGAGCTCGTGCGCCACGACCATCGCCAGCGCGTTCTCGCTGGGCAGGCGCCGGTAGAGCCCGTCGGTCACGAGGATATGGCCGCCCAGCGTGGCGAAGGCGTTCGGCACCTCCTCGCGCACCAGGTGCACGCGCACCGTCATGCCCTGCGGCAGCGCCATCCCCGCGCCAAGATCGCGCGCGAGCGCCTGCACGTGCTCCTGCGCCCGCACGGCGGCGGCGTCCGTGCCGATTCCCGGCGGCACCAGCAGGCGCTCGCCCACCCAGGCGCGCTCGAGCGCGAAGGGGATCTGCCGCGCCAGCCAGCCGCCGGCCAGGTGCAGCACCAGCGCCGCCACGACGACCACCAGCAGCAACCCGGCCAGCAGGCGCAGGAACTCCGCGGGCACGCTCTCGCGCGCCACGTTGATGCCCTCCGGAATGCGCGGGTTGTGGTAGTTCACGGCGCGCGCGACGGGATCAGCGCGGTGCCGTAGGCGATGAATTCGGCCGAGAACATCGCCTGTCGTCCGCCGGGGCTGTCGGCCAGCGACGCGGTCTCGAAACGCACGTTGAACACCATGTCGGCGCCATGGCCGCGCGCCTCCTCCTTCATGCGCAGCACCGCCTCGCGGCGGCCGCGATCCATCAGCGATTCGTAGGCCGTCA
>JAGPES010000437.1 GCA_018057015.1 Pseudomonadales bacterium
TCGGCATCGACCCGGTGCACATTCCACGCCTGACCGAGCGCTTCTACCGTGTGGACCGCGGGCGTTCGCGCGAAACCGGCGGCACCGGGCTCGGGCTGGCGATCGTCAAGCACATCCTCACCCGCCACCAGGGCGAACTGACCGTCACCAGCGAGCTGGGCAAGGGCAGTCGCTTTGCGATGCGCTTTCCGCCCGCACGCGTCAGGCCGGATTGAGCACGGTGTCGGTGTCGAAGCTGCACTGATCGAAATTGGTCCCGCGCAGCAGCAGCTTGCGCAGGCTGACATGGCGCGAGGTCTCGCCTTCGCGCACCTCGATGATGCGGTTGGTCTGGAACCACATCGGCGGCAGAACCAGCGAGCCAGCCGACTTCAGCGCCGGTGACGGTGGCAGCAGGAAGGCCTGGTGGAAGGGCTCGCGCCGACCGGGGGCGAGTTGCGGACGGACCGAGATGACGCGCGGTATGCCGGGCAGGACATTGACCCCGACCTCGAGCATGCCTGCGCTGCGATACATCAGCCAGCTCAGGTCTGCGATCAGCAACTGTTCGGAATCGAGCGGACGGATACCGACCAGTTGGTGATGTTCGAGGCGAACGCCGTCCCCCGGGTGCTGCAGGCGGAAGCCGCCCACCGACTGGTCCAGCACCTGCCAGTGCTCGGATTCGAAATCCGCCTGCGAGGCTTTCCCACGCTCTGGCGACGCAGTCTCCACGACGTGCTGCGCGCGCTCGCCGAAGGTGAGCAGCGAGATGTCGTCGTTCAACTGGCGGCGGACGGCCCCGGTGGCGCGGGGTTGCTGGAAGAGTTCGCCGTTGAGGGCGAAGCCGATCGCCAGCCAGTCTCCGGTGAGTTCGACCTGCCCGGCCTTCGCTCGGCGGGGAAAGCGGCGCCCCGAAGAGGCCAGGCCCCAGGGGCGGTAGAGCGAAAGCAGCAGCCGCGCGCTGACGCTGGTCGGGCAGTCGTCGCCGAGGCCGAGCGAGGCGGGCTTCACCCCGCGCTTGAACTGCGCGAGCACGGCCTGGATCTGGATCGCAAGGTTGCTGCCATCGAAGCGCAGCAGCGTCGGCGTACGCGGCAGCAGCCCGAGCGGCCGCAAACTGCCGTCGCCGGCCGTATCCACGCCGTACGCGCTCGGCTTCTGGGTGTCGACCTTGTCGTCCAGCGCGCAATACGGCGCGAAGCGCTGCGCCCAGCGAATGACCCAGTTGAGCTCGCGTTCGCTGCGGCCGTAGGGGTTTGCGAGGTCGATCAGGAGGACGGCGACATAGGCCTCGTGCGGGCTCTGCGCGCGCCAGACTTCGTTGAGCGCGTCGGCGACGCGCACGCGGGCGAGTCCCTCGCGAACCGCGTGCTGGTAGCTCGCGTGCACCGCTTGCCACATGCCGGCGGGCAATTCCCGATGGGCGCGGAAGTACTCTACGAGCGCCATGCCTTCGTAGCAGACGCGACGCTGCGCCAGCAGTGCGCGCTGGTCCTCGAGCGTGCCTTCGCGCGCGTCGGCCTCGGCGATCGCCGCATACGAGCGCGCCATCGCCTGCCACAGGCCCACGACGTGGTCGAGCGTGCGCTCCGCATCCCGGCTCGGTGGCAGCGGGCGGGTGGTGTAGCTGCGGGCCATCTCGCCCTGCGCGAAATTCAGCGTGTCGCGTGCGGCCTCGAGCACCTCGAGGTGCTGATTCGGCGCCGGCCGCGCGCCGAGCAGGCCGCGCACGATGCGCGACAGCGTGTCGTGGGTTGCCCGGAAATCGATCGGGTGCAGTTTGCGCAAGGCATCGAGGCAGGCCGCGGGCTGGGTGTAGTCCATTGGGTGCTCTAGGTTCAATCCGGAGCGCCAGGGTTCAACGCGCTGTCGATGGCGCGCGCCAGCGCAACCGGGTCGGCGGCGGCTTGCGCCCGGCCCTCGCGCTGTGCGGCGCCCCAGACGGATTCGGGAAAGTGACGGTCGTCGTGGTAGCGCGGGATCACATGCCAGTGCAGGTGCGGCACCATGTTGCCGAAGCTGGCGAGGTTGATCTTGGCCGGATGCAGCAGCGTGCGCAGCGCGGCCTCGGTGGCCATCACGACCTCGAACAGGTGGGCGCGGTCGGCGCGCGACAGGTCGGTCATCTCGGCGACGTGTTCGCCCCACACCACGCGGCAGAAGCCCGGGTGAGCGGGGTCATCGACGCGGATGACCCGGCAGCGATCGTCTTCCCAGATGACGTGTTCGGGGGGCAGCGCACACAGCGGACAGTCCATGTTCGGTCTCGATCTTCAGCAAGCGTGGAATTGGCAGTCCAATCTAGCCCCTTCCGCGCGCGCATTGCGAGGAACTCTTACGCACCGGAGGCCGCGCGCGGAAAGTCCTGGGCCACCGTCTGCGTCTCGCCGACCGCGACCGGCGCGCCGTCCTTGAAGGCGAGCAGGTTGCCGGGCGGGATGGCGATCCAGCGCTCGTTGTCGGTCAGCGCGGTGGTGGCGATGATCGCGACCCGATCGCTCGGCTGGGTCACGCGGTTGAAGTCGAGCGCCAGGTCCTCGTCCGACAGGTGGGCGATCGGGAAGGGCGCCTGACGGATGATGTAGGACAGGCGCGAGGAGCAGTGCGCGAACAGCCAGTCGCCATCCGAGAGCAGGAAGTTGAACTCGCCCAGGCTGCCGATCTCGAGCGCCAGCGCGCGCAGCGTGGCGTGCAGCTCGGCCGCTGTGGGCGTGCCCAGCGGGAAGCGCGCGGCCAGGGTGTCGAGGATGTAGCAGAACGCGCGCTCCGAGTCGGTGGTGCCGACCGGCAGGAAGCGCCCGGACAGCGGCGGGGCGAAGTGCTTGAGGTTGCCGTTGTGGGCGAAGATCCAGTAGCGCCCCCACAGCTCGCGCTGGAAAGGATGCGTGTTCTCGAGCCGCACCTCGCCCTGCGTCGCCTTGCGGATGTGGGCGATGACGTTGAGCGAGCGGATCGGGTAGTGCTTGACCAGCTCGGCCACCGGCGAGTGCGCGCTCGGCGCGGGGTCGAGGAACACGCGCGCGCCCTTGCCTTCGAAGAACGCGATGCCCCAGCCGTCGCGATGATGGTCGGTGAGGCCGCCGCGGGCACGAAAACCGGTGAAGGAAAAGCAGATGTCGGTCGGCACGTTGGCATTCATGCCCAGCAACTGACACATGGTGGCGCACTCCGTGCGGCGGTAGGGGCGATCAGTATAGCGAGGCAGGCGGGCTTGCCGTGCCGGCGCCCGCCCAGATCCGGGAATGCATCACGGCGCGCTCGGTGCGGCCAGGTTGCGAAAGCTCGCTGCGCCCTGGCGATCGACCAGCCAGTCGGTGAAGCT
>JAGPES010000438.1 GCA_018057015.1 Pseudomonadales bacterium
ACCGAAACCGCGATCGGCGAGAACCCGGTGTCGGTCGCCTTCGCGGCGGTGAAGCTCGCGCGTCACATCTTCACCGAGCTCGGTTCGACCACGGCGCTGCTCATCGGCGCCGGCGAAACCATCGAGCTGGTCGCGCGCCACCTCTCCGAGGCCGGCGTGTCGCGGCTCGTCGTCGCCAACCGCACGCTGGCGCGCGCCGAGCAGGTGGCCGGTCGCTTCGCCGGCGAGGCGATCCTGCTGTCGGAGATCCCGGCCTGCCTGCTGCGCGCCGACATCGTTATCAGCTCGACGGCGAGCCAGCTGCCGATACTCGGCAAGGGCACCGTGGAGCAGGCTATGCGCCAGCGCCGGCACAAGCCGATCTTCATGGTCGACATCGCGGTGCCGCGCGACATCGAGCCGCAGGTCGCGGAGCTCCCCGACGTCTATCTCTACAGCGTCGATGACCTGGAGCAGATGATCGACGACAATCGCCGCGCGCGCGAGGGCGAGGCCAGGCGCGCCGCGGTCATCGTGGATGCGGGCGTCGATGCCTGGCTGCGCGACCGCCGCAGCCTGGACGCCGTGGGCACGCTGCGCGACTACCGTGAGCGCGCCGAGCGGCTGCGCGACCAGGAGCTGGAGCGCGTGCTCAGGCAGCTGCGCGGCGGCGCCGACGCCGAGCTGTTGCTGGGCCAGCTGGCGCGCAACCTCACCAACAAGCTGCTGCACGATCCGAGCGTGCAGCTGCGCCGGGCCGCCGCCGAGGGGCGCTCCGAGCTGCTCGACTGGAGCCGCCGGCTGTTCGGCCTCGACGAGACGCCGGGAGAAGGCGAGCGCGATCCATGATCAAGCCATCGCTGCTGGAAAAGCTCTCCGCGCTGGGCGATCGCCACCAGGAACTGGCGGCGCTGCTCGGCGAAGCCGACGTGATCGCCGACCAGGGGCGTTTTCGTGCCTACAGCCGCGAGTACGCCGAGATCGAGCCGGTGGTGCAGGGTTTTGCGCGCTACTGCAAGGTGCTCGACGACATTGCCTCGGCCGAGACGATGGCGCGCGACGCGGATCCCGAGATGCGCGAGATGGCGCAGGAGGAACTGGCACAGGGCGCCGCGTTGCGCGAGGAGCTGGAGCTCGAGCTGCAGAAGCTGCTGCTGCCGCGCGATCCGCGCGACGGCAGCAACGTGTTCCTCGAGATCCGCGCCGGTACCGGCGGTGACGAGGCGGCGATCTTCGCCGGCGACCTGTTCCGCATGTACTCGCGCTACGCCGATCGCCTCGGCTGGCAGGTCGAGCTGATCAGCGAGCGCCCCGGCGAGCACGGCGGTTACAAGGAAGTGATCGCGGTCATTTCCGGCAAGGACGTGTTTTCGCGCCTGAAGTTCGAGTCGGGCGCGCACCGCGTGCAGCGCGTGCCCGCCACCGAATCGCAGGGCCGCATCCACACCTCGGCCTGCACCGTCGCGATCCTGCCCGAGGTCGCGGACATCGAGGAGATCGAGATCAACAAGGCCGACCTGCGCGTCGACACGTACCGCGCCTCGGGCGCCGGCGGCCAGCACGTGAACCGCACCGACTCGGCGGTGCGCCTCACGCACCTGCCGAGCGGCATCGTGGTCGAGTGCCAGGACGAGCGATCGCAGCACAAGAATCGCGCCCGCGCGATGGCGCTGCTGCAGGCGAAGCTGCTGAGCCGGGCGCAGCAGGAGCAGGCCGACGCGCAGGCCAGCGAGCGCAAGCTGCAGGTCGGCAGCGGCGACCGCTCGGAGCGCATCCGCACCTACAATTTCCCGCAGGGGCGCGTCACCGATCACCGCATCAACCTCACGCTGTACCGCCTGCCCGAGATCATGGAAGGCGACCTGGACTGCGTGGTGCAGCCGCTGCTCGGCGAATACCAGGCCGAGCTGCTCGCGGCGCTGGCCGACTGAACATGGCCGTCGCGGCAGCCGGAGACGGCAACGAGGCGAACGTGGGCGAGTTGCTGCGCGTCGGGCGCTCGGCGCTGGACACCGATGACGCGCGCATCGACAGCGAGCTGCTGCTGGCGCACGTGCTGCAGCGTCCGCGCAGTTACCTGTTCGCCCATCCCGAGGCGACCGTGGCGCCGCTGCAGTGCGGGATCTATCGCGCGCTGGTCGCGCGCCGGCGCGCCGGCGAACCGCTGGCCTACCTCGTCGGCCGCCAGGAGTTCTGGTCGCTCGAGCTCGCGCTCGATGGCAGCACGCTGGTGCCGCGGCCCGAGACCGAACTGCTGGTCGAGCTCGCGCTGCAATGCCTCGGCGCCGCGCCCGCTCGCGTGCTCGATCTCGGCACCGGCAGCGGCGCGATCGCGCTGGCGCTGGCGCACGAGCGCCCGCGGTGGCGGGTGCTCGGCATCGATCGTGACCCGCGCGCGCTCGCCGTGGCCGCCGCCAACGCCGCGCGGCTGGGCCTTGCGAACGCGCGCTTCGCGCCCGGCGACTGGTTTGCCGGGCTCGCGGGCGAGCGCTTCGACCTCGTGGTGTCCAACCCGCCCTACATCCGTGACGCCGATCCCTGCCTGCAGGATGCCGGGCTGCGCCACGAGCCGCGCCATGCGCTGGCGTCCGGCGCCGACGGCCTGGAAGCGCTCAGGCGTATCGCGGCCGCGGCGCCGGCGCACCTGGCGGGCGGCGCGTGGCTGATCTGCGAACACGGCGCGCAGCAGGGCGAGGCGGTTCGTGTGCTGTTGCGTGCCGCAGGGCTCGACGAGGTTGCCACGCACCGTGACCTCGCGGGCCGCGAGCGCGCGACGCTGGGTCGCAATCGAGGAGCCGACGCCGATGAACGATGAGGAACTGCTGCGCTACAGCCGCCACATCCTGCTGCCCGAACTCGACGTGGCCGGGCAGCAGAAGCTGCTGGACGCGAGCATGCTCGTGGTCGGCCTCGGCGGGCTCGGTTCGCCCGTGGCGCTCTACCTCGGCGCCAGCGGCGTGGGCCGGCTGGTGCTGGCCGACGACGACCGCGTCGAGCTGTCCAACCTGCAGCGCCAGGTGATCCACGCGACGGCGCGCGTGGGGCAGGGCAAGGCGGTGTCGGCGGCAGCGAGCCTGCAGGCGCTCAATCCCGGCGTGCGCACCGAGGTCGTGGCGCAGCGCATCGATGCCGCGGGGCTCGATCGCCTCGTGCCCGCCGTCTCGGTGGTGCTCGACTGCAGCGACAACAGCGCCACGCGGCGCGCGATCAATGCGGCCTGCCGGCGCCACCGGGTGCCGCTGGTGAGCGCGGCCGCGCTCGGCTGGGAAGGGCAGCTCGCTGTATTCGACGCGCGCGTGGCGGGCAGCGCGTGCTACCAG
>JAGPES010000439.1 GCA_018057015.1 Pseudomonadales bacterium
CCACGAGCGCGTCGTAACGCCCGCCCGCGCAGACGGTGCCCTGGGCGCCGAGGCTGTCGGTGATCCATTCGTACACGGTCTTGCCATAGTAATCGAGGCCGCGCACCAGCGCCGGATTGACGCGGTAGGCGAGCCCCGCGGCGTCGAGCAGCGCGCGCAGCCCCTGCATGTGCTCGCGCGATTCCTCGTCGAGGTAGTCCGCCAGCCGCGGCGCGCCGGCCAGCAGCTCGCGCGTGCCCGGATCCTTGGTGTCGAGGATGCGCAGCGGATTGCTGCCCAGGCGCCGGCGGCTGTCCTCGTCGAGCCGATCGGCGTGCGCGCCAAGGTAAGCCACCAGCGCCTCGCGGTAATTTGCGCGCGCGGCGCTGCTGCCCAGCGAATTGATCTCCAGCGTCACCAGTCCGTCGATGCCGAGACGGCGCCACAGCCGCGCCAGCAGCAGCAAGTGCTCGGCCTCGATGTCGGGCCCCGGCAGGCCGAAGCTTTCCACGCCGATCTGGTGGAACTGCCGCTGGCGGCCCATCTGCGGGCGCTCGTGGCGGAACATGGGACCCAGGTACCACAGCCGCTGCGGCAGGGTGTGCAGCAGGCCGTTCTGCAGCACCGCGCGCACGCAACCCGCCGTACCCTCGGGGCGCAGCGTCAGGCTGTCGCCGTTGCGGTCGGTGAAGGTGTACATCTCCTTCTCGACGATGTCGGTGACCTCGCCGATGGAGCGCTGGAACAGTTCGGTGGGCTCCAGCAACGGGAAGCGGATCTCGCGGTAGGCATGGGCGTGCAGCAGCGTCGTCACCTCGTGCTCGATGTGCTGCCAGAGCGGGGTCTGGGAAGGCAGAATGTCGGGCATTCCGCGGATGGCCCTGAGTTGCTGCAACGCGCTGGTCTCCGGTTTCAACGGGCGAACCGCCGGAGCCGACGGCCGGCGGAGCAAAAAAACATGCGCACGGTATAGCCAGAGTCAGGCTTTGGCAATGAGACTCCCGGCGGCGGACTCGCGCTCCTCGGCCTTCGCGGCCAGCGCGGCGCGGATCGTCTGCTCGAGATCGTCGACCAGCGACCCGGATTCGACCTTGTGGTGCGGCTTGCCCCCGACGAACACCATGTTGCGCGGCGCGCCGCCGGTGACTCCCACGTGCGCCTCGCGCGATTCCCCGGGGCCGTTGACGTAGCAACCGATCACCGCCACGTCGAGCGGCTCGCGCACGTCCTCGAGGCGGCGCTCGAGCTCGTTCATCGTCGCGATCACGTCGAAGTTCTGGCGCGAGCAGCTCGGGCAGGCCACGAAGTTGATGCCCTTGGCACGCAGGCGCATGCTTTTCAGGATGTCCCAGCCGACCTTCACTTCCTCGACCGGATCGGCCGCGAGCGAGATGCGGATGGTGTCGCCGATGCCGTCCATCAGCAGCATGCCGAGACCCACGGCGGACTTCACGGTGCCCGCGCGCAGGCCCCCGGCCTCCGTGATGCCGAGATGCAGCGGCTGCTCGATCTGCGGGGCGAGCTTGCGGTAGGCCTCGACCGTCATGAAGATGTCGGAGGCCTTCAGGCTGACCTTGAAGTCCGGGAAATCGTGCCGGTACAGGATGTCGATGTGGCGCAGCGCCGACTCGACCATCGCCTCGGGGCAGGGCTCGGGGTACTTGCGCTGCAGCTCCTTTTCCAGCGAACCGGCGTTCACGCCGATGCGGATCGGGATGCCGTTGTCGCGCGCGGCCGCGATCACCGCGCGCACGCGATCCTCGCGCCCGATGTTGCCCGGGTTGATGCGCAGGCAGTCCACGCCGGTCTTTGCCACGGCGAGCGCGATCCGGTAATCGAAGTGGATGTCCGCGACCAGCGGCACGCTGACCTGCGGGCGGATCTTCGCGAAGGCGGCCGCGGCGTCCATGCTCGGCACCGAGACGCGCACGATGTCGGCGCCCGCGGCGGCCAGCTGGTTGATCTGCCCGACCGTCGCCGCGACGTCGCAGGTCTCGGTGTTGGTCATGCTCTGCACGGAGATCGGCGCGTCGCCCCCGACCGGGACCGAGCCGACCATGATGCGGCGCGAGCGGCGGCGCACGATGGGTGACGGATGCAGCATGAGCGGCTCTCAGCGCCCGGCGCGCGGCGGCGCCTGCAGCCGCACCACCTGCGGTCCGCTGGCCGTCTCGACGGTCACCGCGGCCGTGCCGGGCTCGGGCAGCGCGGCCTGCGGTTCGCGATTCTGGAACAGGAACAGCGCGCTCACCGCGAGCAGCACCAGGACCATGCCCACGCGGCCCGCGCCCGAGGCGCCGTGCCAGCGGTCACGCTTGCGCGCCGTGGTGCGCGCCTCGCTCTTGCCCGCGGGGTTCGCCAGCCGATGGCGCGACAGGACGTCCTCGGCGTCGACGCCGAGCAGGCGCGCGTAGTTGCGCAGGTAGCCGCGCACGAAAGTTTCACCGCGGATGCGGTCGTAGCAGTCCTTCTCGAGCGAACTCACCACCGACTGCAACAGGTGGAGCTTGTCCGCCACCTGCTCCACGCTCATCCCCGCGGACTCGCGTGCCGCGCGCAGCACGTCGCCGGGACCCCGCTGCTGCGTGCTCGACTTGTCTTCCTGGGCCATGATGTGTCAGCGCTCGCTGGATGTTCTGGAGAATTCCCGGTACTCCGCGGAATCCGGGTACATGCTTTTCAGCTGCAGGGAATAGCTGGCTTCGGCGTCGCGGTCGCCGGCCAGCCGGGCGAGGCGGATGCCGAGCACCAGGCTGCGCGGCGTCTGCCGCGGCGCCAGGCGCCGGAACTGCTCGTAGTAGCGCGTGGCGGGGTCGTAGTCGCCGCGATCGTAGCTGATCTGGGCGAGCTCCAGCATCGCCGGCCACTGGCGGCGATCCATCTTGACCGCGCGCGAGAGCGCTTCCTCGGCCTTCGCGGTCTCGCCGAGCTTCTGGTAGGCGCGTCCGAGGTTGGCGAACGCCGCGGCGCGCGATTCGTACAGCGTGTCGGTCACCACGTGCTCGAGCTCGCGGACCGCGCCGCGCGTGTCGCCACGCTCGTAGAGGAAGGCGGCGTAGTTGTTGCGCGCGCGCGAGAACTGCGGGTCGTAGCCGATCGCCTTGCGAAAGTGCTCCTCGGCCAGTTCGTATTCGCCGGATTTCCAGAACACCTGCGCCAGCGTGTCGTGCACCGGCGCCGAGTCCGGATCGAGCTCGAGCGCGCGCTTGAGGTGCACGATCGCCTTTTCCGGGTTTCCCTGGTTGAGGTAATCCGTCGCGGCCTTGACACGACTGGCGACCTCGGCCTGCTTGTCGGCCTTGAACGTGG
>JAGPES010000440.1 GCA_018057015.1 Pseudomonadales bacterium
GTCGTCTTCGCCGGCGACCACGGCGCGGCGAAGGCTGGCGTATCGGCCTATCCGCAGGACGTGACCTGGCAAATGGTGGAGAACTTCCTCGCCGGCGGCGCGGCGATCAATGTCTTCAGCCGGCAGATGGGGCTGGGGCTGACCGTGGTCGACGCCGGGGTGAGTCACGACTTCGGCAAGCGCAGCGGGCTGATCGACGCCAAGATCGCGCCGGGCACGGCGAACTACCTCGAACAGCCGGCGATGACGCCCCAGCAGCGCGATGCCGCGCTGCAGCGCGGCCGCGAGATTGCCCATGCGCTCGCCGACAACGGCTGCAACTGCGTCGGCTTCGGCGAGATGGGCATCGGCAACACGGCGTCCGCGTCGCTGATCACCCACTGCCTGGTCGGCGCCGAGCACGACGCCGACCTGTACTCCGTCACCGGCCGCGGCACCGGTCTGGACGATGCCGGCCTGTTCCGCAAGCGCACCCTGCTCGCGCAGGCGCTCGAGCGCGGCGGGCGGCCGCACTCCGCGCTGGACGTGCTGGCCGAATACGGCGGGTTCGAGATCGCGATGATGGCCGGCGCCATGCTCGGCGCGGCCGAAAAAGGCATGCTGATCCTGATCGACGGCTTCATCGTCACCTCTGCGGCACTGGTCGCGCACGCGATCAACGCCAACGTGCTGGCCTACTGCGTGTTCGCGCACCGCTCGCAGGAGCCCGGCCACCGCGTGCAGCTCGACCACCTCGACGTGCAGCCGCTGATGGAGCTCGACCTGCGCCTGGGCGAAGGCACCGGCGCCGCGCTGGCGCTGCCGCTGGTGCAGGCGGCGGTGAACTTCCTCAACGAGATGGCGAGCTTCGAGTCGGCCGGGGTGAGCGACCAGGAATCTGCGCAGTAAGATCGGCCCCCCGCCCCCGGCCAGGGGGCCAGGCCCGTCTGCACGCCCCTGCCCGCCCATGCGCGAACACCTCGCCCGCTTCTTCACCGCCCTCGGCTATTTCACCCGCCTGCCGGTACCGGCCTGGGTGGCGTGGTCGCCGGAACGGCTCGCGCACGCGGCCGCCTGGCTGCCGCTGGTGGGCTGGGTGATCGGGCTTGCGGGGGCCGCAGCGCTGCATGGGCTTGCCCTCGTGCTGCCGGCCAGCCTCGCGGTGATCCTGTCGATGGCGACGACCATCCGCCTGACCGGCGCCCTCCACGAGGACGGCTTCGCCGATGGCTGCGACGGGCTCGGCGGCGGCTGGGACAAGGCGCAGATTCTGGCGATCATGAAGGACTCGCGCATCGGCAGCTATGGTGCGATCGGCATCGTGCTGATGTTGCTGGCCAAGGCCGCGGCGCTGATCGAGCTGGCCGGCACCAGCCCTGCGACGGCCGCCCTCGCCCTGCTCGTCGCCCACCCGCTGTCGCGCCTGGCAGCGACCACCGTGCTGCACGCCCTGCCCTATGCGCGCAGCGACGACGGCAGCAAGGCGGCACCCGTCGCGCAGCGCTTGAACCGCGCCGAGCTGGCGATGGCGAGCGCGTTCGGCCTGCTGCCGGCGCTGGTCCTCCTCACCCCGCTTCAGACCCTCGCTGTGCTGGCGCTGGCCGCCTTGGTCACCCTGTGGCTCGCCCGCCTCTTCCTGCGCCGCCTCGGCGGCCACACCGGAGACCTGCTCGGCGCGGTGCAGCAGGCGGCGGAGCTGGCGTGCTATGTCGGCATCCTCGGCGCTGCCTCCTGAAGGCTTGCTCCTCCCCCATGCAACTTCACCTCATCCGCCACCCCCGCCCCGCCGTCGCGCCCGGCATCTGCTACGGGCAGACCGATCTCGGCCTGGCCGAATGCCCCGCCGAGATTGCCGGCCGCCTGCGGCCGCTGCTACCGCAATCTTTCGCCCTGCACGCCAGCCCGCTCGCCCGCGCGCGCCTGCTCGCCGAAGCGCTCGGCACGCCCACGCTCGACGACCGCCTGAAGGAAATGCACTTCGGCGAGTGGGAAGGACGCAGCTTTGCCGACATCGGCAGCGCCATCGACGACTGGGCGGCGGACCCGCTCGGCTTTCGCGCGCCGGGCGGGGAGTCGCCGCGCGAGATGACGGCAAGGGTGCTGCACTGGCTGGAGGACATCAGGGAAGGGCCGCGACTTGCAGCGCGGCCTGGGGAGATTAGGGGACAGACCCCAATTTCAGATGGAATTGGGGTCTGTCCCCTATTTCCGAGCACCGCGCCCGAGCACCTCGTCGTCGTTGCCCACGGCGGCCCGCTGCGCGCCATCGCCGGCCACCTCCTCGGACTGCCGCCGGAGCGCTGGCTGGGGCTGGACTTCGGCTGCGGGCAGGTGACGCGCATCGATGTGGAAAGCTGGGGCGTGGTGTTGAAGTGGTTCAATCGGTGAGGCCTCGCCTGAAAGACGCCCCTTTCAAGCTTGCGGCGCACGTTCACGGCGCCTATCTTACAAATCCAAACTTCAACTTTAGATTTGTAAGATGATCCCGCGATCGGCTCTCTCGACCCTGCAGCGCCTGGCGCGTGGTTTCCCCGTGATCGCCATCACCGGCCCGCGCCAGGCCGGCAAGACCACGCTCGCTCAGCAAACCTTTGCCGACAAAGCATATGTTTCGCTCGAGAACCCGGAAGAGCGCGAGTTTGCCGAATCCGACCCCAGGCGCTTTCTTGCCCGCTTCGAGGACGGCGCCATTCTCGATGAGGTTCAGCGCTGCCCTCAGCTTCTGTCGTGGCTGCAGGGCATCGTCGACACGCGCAAGCGCATGGGTGACTTCGTGCTCACCGGCTCCCAGCAGTTCGAGCTCGTCTCGGGCATGACACAGTCGCTCGCGGGCCGGGTGGGCCGGGTCGAGCTGCTCGCGCTCTCCACCCGGGAGCTCGCCGCGGCTGCTCGCCTGCCCGCGCGCCTCGACGACATGCTGTTCAAGGGTGGCTACCCCGCCCTTTACGACCGAGACCTGAGCCCGGAAGACTGGTTCGCCAACTACGTCGCGACCTATCTGGAACGTGACGTCCGCCAGCTGATCGCGGTACGCGACCTCACCCAGTTCCAGCGCTTTGTGCGCATGTGTGCCGCACGCTCCGGCCAACTGCTGAACCTGAGCGCGCTCGGTGCCGACTGCGGCATCACCGCGGTCACCGCGCGCGAGTGGCTGTCCGTGCTGGAGGCCAGCTATCTGGTGGCGCGCATCCCGCCCTACTTCGAGAACTTCGACAAGCGCCTGGTGAACACACCCAAGCTCTACTTTCTCGACGTCGGCCTGGCGTGCTGGCTGCTCGGTATTCGCGACGCCGAGTCCG
>JAGPES010000044.1:0-11648 GCA_018057015.1 Pseudomonadales bacterium
CGTGTCGCGGATCTGGTGCAGGCGCCTGGCGTTCTCGAGCGTGGTGCAGTCGGTGATGCGCTCGCCGTCGACGTGCAGCTTGCCGCGCCAGCCGCCGTGGTAGTTGCCGTCGAACCCGAAATAGAGTCCCGCACCGAGGTGGAAGCCGGTGTCCGACAGCACCTCGATGCTCATCGGGCGCAGCGAACCGTCGGCCATGCGGCAGACGATGCGGCCGCCGAGGAAGCGGCGGTTGACCGGGTGGTAGTCGAGTTCGGGTTCGATGTCGACGATGCGCTCGATGCGCCCGTCCGGGTGTTCGATGGCCGACATCACGGAGCGCGAGCGGCCATAGGCGGTGTCGAACTGGTTGAAGCTGAGGAAGACCGCGTAATGGCTGCCGTCGGCGCGTTGCAGGTAGCTCGGGCTCCAGAAGAACTCGTAATCGGCCTGCGTGCCGACGCCGGGCGGTTCGGCATCGATCAGCGGGTGCCCCACGCCGTAGCGCACGCCCCACGAGTGGTCGCGCGTGCAGACCCAGCCGTCGGGATCGATCACGGTGCGCACACCGTCGACCTCGATCCATCCCGAGGCCACGCCCGTCTGGTGGTAGCGCACCAGTTCGCTCATCACGCGATAGCCCTGGCGGATGTGCGTGCGGTCCTCGAAGCGCGCCGGAATGCGGTGCTCGAACAGGCAGTCGAAGGCGATCGGCTGCGTGGCGTTCGGCTCGAGCACGAAGCGCACCTTCTTCAGCGGCTCCACCACTTCGTAGCGGATCGGTCCGATCGCGGTGCGGTTCGGGTCCGGCGCGAGCTGGCGGCTGGCGCGCACCGTGATCTGTTCCTTGCCGCGCGAGATGCCCGCGTAGGCGTCCATCACGTTGCGGTTGGTGTACTTGCCTAGCCCGAAGCCGAGCTGCAGGCTGCCGTCGCGCGCCATCGCCATCGCGCAGACCTTCTCGGTCCACGAGGGGTCGGTGCTGCCGACGCAGGCGAAGGAATCCGTGACCTGGTGGCAGAACTGCTCGTCGGCCTCGATCAGGGGGCCGATGGGGTTGCTGCCCGGGCTGACGGTGTTGTCCATGAGTGCTCCTCTGTGTGTGATCGTGTTTGCCCGGTTCGGCCGGGCACGTGTCCGGGCACAGCCCGGACCTACGGCAGCCAGATACCGCGGTCGCCGGCGAGGACGCGCCCGGCCAGGCGCCGGCCGTAGAGGTACTCGTCGCTGTGCTGCGGGCGTTCCATCTCGCCGAACAGGATGCGCCGCTGCGAGACGCGGATATCGATCACGCACTGCTGCAGCAGCGCGTAGGTGATGTACCAGTCGATGTCGCCGAGTCGCGCGCCGGTGAGCGCCTCGTAGGCGGCGACCACCGCATCGCGGCGCAGGAACTCCGGCATCGGATCCATGCCGGCCATCACCTGTGCGATATGCCGGAAATACTGGTGGAAGAAGATCAGGTAGCCGACGTCCATCTCGCGCGGGCCGAGCATCGCGAGCTCCCAGTCGAGCACCGCGACGATGCGCGCCTCGCGCCACAGCGCGTTCGCCGGTCGGGCGTCGCCCCAGCTGACCACCGGCTCGCCTTCGTGCGCCGGCCAGTTCGCCTCCAGCCAGTCGAACAGCTGCTCGACCAGCGCGAAGCGCATGCCGTTGCGGCCCCACTCGTACAGCGCACGTTCGCGCGCGAAGTGCCGGCGCAGCGCGGTGGCGCCCGGCTGGTCGATGTGCAGGAACGCGGCTTCTGCGCGGCCGGCGCGAATGCCGTGGATGCCGGCGATCGCTTCGATCAGTTCCTGTTCGACCTGCCGCTGCTGCGCGGGGGCGGCGTCCGCCAGCCAGCCGCCGAACACGTACGGCGGGTTGTCGGGCACCATCTCGCCGTCGATGCGCTCCATCACGAAGAACGGCACGCCGAGCGCCTCGCTGGAGCGCTCCTGCCACGGCACGCGAGGTACCGGTACCTCGCTGTGACGGCCGACCAGCCGCATCGCCTCGACTTGCAGGTCGAAGTCGTAGCGCGGGAACAGCGGGAAGGCGTCGGCGGGCGGGGGCAGGCGGGCGACGAAGCGGCCGCTGCGCTCGCTGCCGCGCTCGTTCCAGTGCAGCTCGAACAGCAGCGTCTCGCTCGACATCCCGGCCTTGCCGGGACTGGTGAGCGCCGACAGCCGGGGCGCGCTGCCGGGGCCCAGCGTGCGCGCGAACCAGGCCGTCAGCAGCCGCTGAAGTTCGGCCGGATCGCGCGTGGTGACGCGGGGTGCGGCGAGCTTGTCGGTGAGCTCGCTCATGCCTCAGTGCGCCGTGGCGCCGCCGTCGATCTGCAGCGCCAGCCGCACCTGCTCCTGCCTAAGGAAGCGCTCCAGCAGGCCCGCGAGCTCGCGGAAGAAGCGCGGCGCCTCGCGCTCGGCGAGGCGTTTGCACAGCGCCGGCACCCACGCGCCGGGGTGGCGCTCGATGAAGTCGCGCTGTGCGCGCAACAGCCCGCCGACGTCCTCGCCGGCGGCGCCGAGCTGCACTTCCTGGAACGACAGGAAATGCAGGAACTCGAGCTCCGTGACCAGATGGTCGGGCTCGCCCTGCGTGGCCTGGTCCAGCGACAGTCCGAAGAAATCGTAGAAGCGCACCAGTTCCTCGAGCGGCTCCATGGTGCCGCCGCGGTAGCGCGCGCCGTTCAGCGGACAGTCCGGGCCGTCCGGGCCGGCCTCGAACAGCCGGGTGAACTCGACCAGCAGCGTCTCGTCGTCGGGGCCGGCGTCACCCAGCGCCTCCCAGTCGGTGTCGGAGAGCAGGGCAGGGTCGATGGACCCGAGCAGGTGGCGCAGCGCGCCGGCGAGCTCGCCGGCACGGATCGCCTGCAGTCCCTCCTGGTCCGGGTACGCGAACGCGGTCGCGAAGGTCAGGTAGCTCAGGCTGCGCGAGGCGTCCGTCGCGGTGCCCGTCGTGTTCTGTTCCATCGTGCTCCCCATCGATACGCTTTCGTCAGCCCGTATATTTGCGCAGATCGACGCGCGTGTCGCGGTCGTTGCCGACCAGGTCGAACCAGCCGACCTCGTTGACCATGTGGCCGTGCTTGCCCGCGAAGTTCGTGACCCGCGTCGGGCTGGGGCAGATCGCGTCGCTGGCCCGACCGCCGACGTGTTGCGTGGCGAGCCAGGCGTGGAAGATATGCACCTGGCCGGGCTGGATCCCGGGGGTGAGCTTCACGCGCGCCACGAACTCGCCGAGGTCGTTGTGCACGGCCGCGTAGTCGTGGTCGGCGAGGCCGCGCCGCGCGGCGTCGTCCGGGTTCACGAAGATCACCGGCTCGCCGCGTTGCAGCCGGAGCAGGATGTCGACGTCGCGCCACATGGTGTGCACGCTCCAGCGCGTGTGGCCGCAGGTCATCACCAACGGGAAGTCACCGCCGGAGCGGGGCGGCTGCTTGTGCACCGGCAGCGTCTCGCCGACCTCGACGTAGACCGGGTGATCGACGTAGAACTGCTGGCGACCGGTGCTGGTCGCCCACGGCATCTTCTTGACCACATGGTCCTGGAAGGCCATCAACGGCTCGTCGGGCCGGTAGTCGCTGGTGCCGCACCACATCTTGCCCATCTGGCTGACGCCGGTGTAGCGCATCACGCCCTTGTTGGCGCGCAGGTCCTCCATCGTGATGCCCTGCGTCGCCGGCGACAGCGCCAGGATCAGGCGCATGAATTTCTCGTCCTCGTACGGCCCGATGCGCCCCTTGTCGCTGAAGCGCCAGTACGCCTGGCCGAGGTCGTACTCGACGCCGCGGTAGGTCTTCACCGTGCTCACACCGCGGCGCCTGGCCTCGGCTTCCACGCGCTGCATCAGCAGCGAGAGAATCGCCCAGTCCGACTTCGCCTCGCCGAGCGGCTCCACGGCCTTGTCGGCCAGGTGCAGGTAGGGAGGATAGGACAGCGAGTACTTGAAGCCGAGCTTCTCGTAGGGGCCGGCGGTCGGCAGCAGGATGTCGGAATGCCGAGCGGTGTCATCCATGCGCAGCGTCAGGTCGACCACCAGCTTCGCCTTCGCGAACAGCGTCTTGCCGAGCCGCTCGCCCATGCGACGGTGGCGGAACGGGTTGCCGAACATGTTGAACACCACGTCCGGGTTGCCCAGTTCCTCGCCGGGGACGTTGTGGATCTCGCCCTTGGCCAGCGCTTCCTTCAGGTAAGCCTCGGGCGTGCGGGGCAGGGTCCGGTCGTTGTACTCGGGCTTGAGCTGGTCGGCATAGGTGCCGCCGTTCATCAGCATCATGAACGATCCGGAGATGAATGCCGGGCTCGCCGCCTGCTGTGCGCCCATGCCCATCAGCGCCGGGTAGATGGTGTTCATGTCGCCCGGGACGAGGTCGGTGGGGAAATCGTGGAAGGCCGACAGCATCTTGCCGTCGAGCTCCCAGAACGTCATTTCCTGCCAGCCACCGCCGGCGCGGCCGTTGTTGCCGGTCAGCGCGCACATCAGGATGGTGGCGCGCTGCACCAGTTCGCCGTGCAGGATCTTGCCGGCGGCAGCACCCATGTAGATCGCCGCCGACTTCGCCTGGCCGAACTCGCGCGCGAAGCGGCGGATCACGTTCGCATGCACGCCGGTGATCTGCGCGGCGCTCTTCGCGTCGTAGTCCTCGAGATTGCGGCGCAGCAGCGTGAACGCGCTGCTGAGCTTGACGGTCTCGCCGGAGAGCAGCGTCACGCGCGCGTTGCGCGGTTCGAGTTCCACCTGGTCGTCAGGCCCCAGTGTCAGCGTGCGCTTGTCCTGCTCGAACTGCGCCGAGCTGGCGGACCACACGACCGCGCGCTTGCGGCCGTCCCACCACGCGAAGCACTCGCGGCGACCGCCCTCGACCACGTCGGACTCGCGCAGGAACTGCCGTGTGTCCTCGCGGATCAGCAGCGGCAGGTCGGTCTGCTCGATGATGTACTGCACATCGTGCAAGTCTTCGTCGATGATGATCCTGCAGGCGGCCAGCGCGAGCGCGGCGTCGGTGCCCGGGCGCACCCCGATCCACAGATCGGTGTGGATCGCGCTCGGGTTGAAATCCGGCGTGACCGAGACGTACTTGCCGCCGCGGTAGCGCATCTCGGTGATGAAGTGCGCGTCGGGAATGCGTGTCGACATCGGGTTGCCGAACCAGTTCACGAAGTAGTCGCAGCGGAACCAGTCGTCCGAGGAGCCGCCCGGAACCGGGTTGCCGAGCACCAGCGTGGCGCCGGTCATGAGGTCGCCGGTGCTCGCGTAGTTCTCGGTGATCGGCATGCCGAGCTGGTTGAAGAAACGCACCATCGCGATCCAGCTCGGGCCGAAGTCGCTGTTGTTGCCGTTCTCGCAGTAGCCGCCGACGCCGCCGCGCGTCGAAAGCGTATCGACCAGCTGCGCCGCGATCTCGTCCAGGGCCTCGTCCCAGCTGATGCGCTTCCATCGATTCCCGCCCCGTTCGCCGACCCGCTTCAGCGGGTACCGGATCCGCGCCGGGCTGCGATACAGCGCGCTGGCCGAGGCGCCCTTCTGGCAGCCGCGCGGGTTGTAGTCCGGCACGCTCGCGTTGGTCTGCGTGTAGGGCGCGCCCTGTTCCTCGCGCCAGACGATGCCGTCGCGCACGTAAAGGTTCCACGAGCAGCCACCGCTGGCGCAATTGGTGCACGAGTGCGTGCCTACGCCGATGCGGTCCCAGCTCCACTTGCGGCGGTAGACGTCGCGGTAGCCGGTGTACTCACGCGCCCCGGGCGGGAGCCGTGCGTCGGCGAAGACCGGGCGCAGGGTCTTCAGGTCGAGTGCCAGCCCCAGCGCACCGATGGCGGTGCCGCGCAGGAAACCACGGCGAGTCGCATAGAAAGATTGCATGTGCCGATCCTCCGGTCAGGATGCGTTGGTCCACTTCACGACCGACACCGTGCTCGGGTCGGTGTCGAAGCCGCCGAACATGTCCTTCCATTCGTAGGCGATCAGCAGGTCCATCAGCCCGGACTCGCCGGTGGCACGCTTCTTCTCGCGCTCGGCCTTCAGCGTGGCCAGCGCATCGAGCACGCGCGGCCCGAACAGCCGGACCAGGTACGCGTCGGGAATGCGCGGCGTGGACTCGTCGATGTCGCCGTCCTGGTCGAAGCTCAGCGGACCGATCGGCGGCACGTAGAACACGTTCGGCTCGGTGCCGTACTCGGGGTGCAGCGGCAGCGCGACCTTCCACTTCTCGACCAGCTTCCAGATCGGCGCCTCGGGGTCGTCGCGGTAGCCCACGAAACGCACCCGCCCCGGGCACTGGCGCGCACAGGCCGGCGCCACGCCGTTGTCGATGCGCGGGAAGCAGAACAGGCACTTCTGGGAGACCTTCTTCTGGTGGTTGAAGTAGATCTTCTTGTACGGGCACGCCGCCTGGCAGAAGCGGTAGCCGCGGCAGCGGTCCTCGTTGACGGTGACGATGCCGTCTTCCTCGCGCTTGTCGATGGCGTCGCGCGGACACGCTTCCTTGCACGCCGGGTGCGTGCAGTGGTTGCAGATGCGCGGCATGTAGAAGTAATACGTGTTCGGGAACTCGCCCTCGCCCTGGTCCTCGTCCCAGTTGGGGCCCCAGGTCGGGGTCTCGCCCGCGATCGCGAGGTGCGAGGCATCACCCTTGCCGCCGTAGTAGCTGCCCTCGTGGTCGAACTTCCACGCCTCGCCGAATTCCTTGCGGCTGGGGATGTGGCCGACCACGGCGTTGCCCTCGGCGTCGAAGCCGCCGCCCATGTCCTCCCAGCCGTGCGGTGTGCCCTTGCCGGGCAGCGTGTTCACGGTGTTGAACCACATGTGCTCCATGCCGTCGTCGCCGGTCCACAGCGTCTTGCACGCGACCGTGCAGGTCTGGCAACCGATGCACTTGTTGAGGTCCATCACCATTGCCAGCTGGCGTTTGCTCGTGTTCATGTCGCCTCCGGGGTTCAGGCCTGCGGGTCGAGGATGAGTTCGTGCCAGCCGTCGTGCTGGCCCAGCGCGAAGGCCTTGATGCCCGCACGCTCGCCATGGCTGCCCTCCCAGATCGCGAGGCTCACGCCGATGCGGCCACCCGCCTCCAGTTGCGCGACCGGGCGCGGAACCGTGGCGCGCAGTGCGCGCGCGATCACCACGTGCCACTCGCCGTTGCGATGCACGCCCTGCACCTTGACGAGATCGCGGTCCACCGTGTCGCTGGTGCCCAGCCCCTCGGCGCTCACGTGCCGGCCCCGGGCGGGCTCGTCGGCACGCCAGTACCAGGCATTCACCGGCAGGCCGGGCGCGCCCATGCTCATCAGGGGGGCCTTGGGGCGGGCAGGAAACAGGATCGCGGCAGCATCGGGAAAGCCGGTGTCGTCCTGCCCCTCGGCGCCGGTATCGGCCGAGGCATCCTGCCATTGCAGGCGGAAGGCGATATCGCTGCCGTTGTGCGCCACCGCCACTGTCACGGACTTTATCGCACCTATCGTGCCGTCCGGAAAGGCGGCACGCACCGCCGCTGTGGGCTGCAGCGCCGAGGGCGTGCCAACGAGCACAACCACCTCCGAGGGTACCGGACGCCACAGCGCAGACGCCGGATCCAGCAGGTCCTGCAACCGCGCATCGCGCAGGAAAAGCCCTCTCATCGTTTCTGCCTCCAGGTCACGCCGCGCACCGCTTCGGGATCCATCCGCGTCCGGGTCAGACACCCGTCACTCCGGACACTTTATTTATAGATAAGTTTTATTCGGACGGGGACGATCTGGATCAAGATTTCGCGAGACTGTCCCGGATTTCAGTCCCGGGGCGCGGGCATCGCCACCTCTCCTTCGCGTGTTCCAGCCATCGATCGCTCCTGTTTGTCAGGCCGCGCACAGGCGCGCCAGCAGATCGGCATCGAGCCGCGCATAGGTGCCATGCGCGCGATCGAGCCCATAGACCGGGTCCGTCACGCGCGCCGTGTCGAAGCCCTCCTCGCGCAGCCGCACCTTGCGCAGCTTGAAGTTCGCCGTCTCCTCGGCCTGCGACAGCACCCGCACGAACAGCGGCTGTGCATAGGGCGGCAGCGTGTCGGTGACGCAGCGGTAGTATGCCCGCGGATCGAAGGAGTGCCCGGGTTCTAGCGCCAGCGCCGCCATGCAGGCACGCCCCTCGTGACCCGGCACCTTCACACCATAGATGTTGGTGGTCTGCGCGTCGGCGTAAATGGAGAGCTGCTGCGCGACCTCGGTCGTGGACACGTTCTCGCCCTTCCAGCGAAAGGTGTCGCCGATACGATCCACGAAATAGAAATACCCGTCCTCGTCGAAGCGGAACAGGTCGCCCGAGCGCCACCAGGCATCCCCGGGCTCGAACACGTCCTCGAGAATCTTCGCCGCGGTGTCGGCCGCGCTGGTGTAGCCCTCGAAGGGCGCGACGATCTCGCCCGTGCCGCGGCGGATCTGACCGTAGAGCTCGCCGACTTCGCCCGGCTTGCACGGGATGTAGCGCCCCTGCGCGTCGCGCATCAGCTCGTCGTTGCCCTGGTCGTAGCGCAGCACGCGGATGTGGCTGCGTTCCGGGTACGGGATGCGCCCGCAACTGCCGGGCTTCTGGTCGAAGTTCGTCATGTTGGCGTTCGACTCGGTCGCGCCCCAGCCTTCGTAGACCAGCACGTGCTCGCCGAAGCGCTGCTTGAATCGTTGCCACACGTCGATGCCGATGCCGGAACCCATGATCATGCGCAGGGTGTGGTCTTTCTCCCCGGGCACCGGCGCCACGTTGGTCAGGTAGCGCACCACTTCACCGACATACTGGAACACCGTCACGCGCCAGGCCTGCACATCCGGCCAGAAGTGCGACACACTGAAGCGGCGGCGAACCAGCACGGTCCCGCCGGACTGCAACGCGGTGCTGTACAGCGACATCAGCGCCGCGCCGTGGAACAGCGGCAGCGCGCAGTAGAACACGTCTTCCTCGCCGAGCGGCATCACGCTCATCCAGCCGGCGCCCACCGAGAGGAAGCGACCGTGGCTGATCAGTGCCGCCTTGGGCAGGCCCGTGGTGCCCGAGGTGAAGATGTAGAAGCACGGCCTGCGGTTGTCGATGCCTGCACGCAGTGCTGCGAAATCCCCGACCTGAATGCCCCCGGTATCGGCCACCGCGAGATCGACCGCCCGCGGATGACGCGGCGCGTGCGGCGTCGCCGCGTCGATGACGCGCACGATCGCGAGCCCTTCCTCCGGCAGCCCCTCGGTCGCGCACAGCTGCTCCATGCATTCATCGCCGATGAACAGCACTTTCGCCTGCGTGGCCCGCAGTGCGTGGGCGAGCGCCACACCGAGCGCACTGGTGTTGATCAGCGCCGCGATCACGCCTATGCGCGCGAGCCCGAGCCAGGCATAGAAGAACTCGGGACGGTTCTCGATCATCACCGCACCCACGTCGCCCGGGCCCAATCCGCGCGCCAGCGCCACGCGCGCGTAATGCGCCGAGCGCTGCTCCATATCGCGCCAGGTGATGCGTTCGCCCTCGTAGACCAGCGCGGTGCGTGCCGCGAGTCGTGCGGCCTGCTGCTCGAAGCAGTCCGGCACCAGGAAATCCGTGCGCATCATCATGGCGCCGGATGCCGCGCGGTGGGCGTCGATGATGGCCTGTGTGTGCTCGCGCGGAATGCTCACGTCTGTTCTCCGTTTCTCGTCGGCTCGGGTCGATGCAGCGATGCGCGGCTCCCGGGCGCGGCATTATCGCATCACACGCGCGGCCCCGTGCTCCACGCCGACCCAACGGCGGAAATTGCGCCCGGCAATGTCGGCGCGCTCGTCCTCGGTGAGGGGCAGGGTCGCCAGCGCCGCGAGCCCCTTCAGCGTCTCGCTCATCTGGAAGTCGCCCGGCGCGGGCGCCGGGCCCGGTCGCAGCATCTCGTTCAGGCTGAAGTTGCTGCCGTAGAACACGCGGTCCGTGCCAATACGGCGCAGGTGCGCCACCAGCGCGTCGGGCGCGACGTGGCCGTCGATCACCTCGGGCAGGCGCAGCGAGAGGTCACCGCAGACGTTCGGGTACTTGCGGGCGATCTCGAGGAATTCGGCGTCGGTACCCTGCCCGAAATGGTGGCCGTGACCGATGTGCGAGAAGATCAGCCGCAACTTCGGGAAGTCGGCGAGCGCCTCGTTGCAGTGCACCGGGCGGTTCAGGCCCGGGGCCCACTCGGCGCAGACCATCTGCAGCGGGATCTCGCGTGCCTGCAGGTAATCGTAGAGTGGCCACAGGCGGCGGTCGTTGGCCAGGATGCCGCAGTCGGTGAACTGCGACTTCACCCCCCTGGCGCCACGCCGGATCTTGTCCTCGATCTCGGTGAGCATCGCGCGCTCGTCCATCACCACCGGGTCGATGCCGACGAAGCAGCTGATATTGCGGTTCTGCAGCGACACCTGCAGTGCCCACTCGTTGTAGTCGCAGATGCGCCGCGCGATCCGCTTCCTGAGCTCTGCGTCGGCGAGCGCGCGATCTGCCGGATCGTCGGGCAGCGTGAACTGCCCGTCGCGGTAGTACATTCCGGACCAGGTGAACATCAACACGTTCACGTGGCGCACCCCGGTGCGTTCCATCATCGCCTGCACCTGCTCCGGCGTGCCGGCGACCGGCGGGTCGGCCGGGCCGCTGCGCGCGGTGCCGCGATACAGGAAGTAGTGGTACAGCTCCTGCGTATGCGCCACGGAGCGCTGCATGTGGATGTGCGCGTCGATCACCTCGACCGAGCGGGTGAAATCCAGGACGTCCATCTCACTGCGCTCCCCTGATGTGCGCAAGCGCGCGTGGCGTGGCCTGCGCGCCCACCGGCGGACGGCTGGTGGTATGCGTGATGCCACCGTCGGAGACGACGGCGTGCCCGGTCATATAGGCCGACAGGTTCGACGCCAGGAACACCGCGACACCGCCGCTCTCCAGTGGCTCGCCGAGCCGTCCGAGCGGGTTCGCCCTGGCCGCGGCGCGGATGAAATCCGCCATCGGGCCGCCGGCGTCCAGCGTCGCCTGCATCGTCTCGGTGAGGTGCGTGCCCGGCACCAGGCAGTTCACGCGGATGCCGTAGGGCGCGAGCTCCAGCGCGAGCGACCGGGTGAGGTGGATCACGCCGGCCTTGGCGGCCCCGTAGGCGGCGATGGTGGGCGCCGCGGTGACTCCACTGGAGGAACTGACGTTGACGATGCGTCCGCGCACGCCACGCTCCACCATCGAGACCGCCGCCGCCTGCGCGCAGAAAAGCGTGGTCTTGATGTCCAGCGCGAAGACCTCGTCCCACTGCTCCTCGCTCAGGTCCAGCGCCGAACCCATGTGCACCGGGTGTCCGACGCCGCTCACCATCACGTCGAGCCCGCCGAGCTCGGCCACCACCTGCGCAACCATGGCCTGCACCGCGCTGCGCTCGCGCACGTCGACGTTCAGGAACAGCGCGCGCCGGCCGAGCGCGCGGACCTCGGCCGCGGTGCGCTCGCCGGCCTCGGCATTGACGTCGACGACGGCCACGTGGCAACCGGCGCGCGCGAGCTGCACCGAGCAGCCCCGGCCGACACCTGCTGCGCCACCCGTTACCACCGCCACCGTGTCTTCCAGGCCCAGCAGATCGGGGTCGATGCGGAATCCACTCATGCCGTTCTCCTTGTCCTTGCCAACGTTGTGCTGCGCGATTCAGCGTGCCCGAAGCTCCTCCTCCCGACCGATATGCGCGTACCGCTTGCCGC
>JAGPES010000044.1:11748-14578 GCA_018057015.1 Pseudomonadales bacterium
CCCAGCAGATCGGGGTCGATGCGGAATCCACTCATGCCGTTCTCCTTGTCCTTGCCAACGTTGTGCTGCGCGATTCAGCGTGCCCGAAGCTCCTCCTCCCGACCGATATGCGCGTACCGCTTGCCGCGGCACGCGGAACCGGACGGCGCGACGGGCTTATCGGACACGCCACCCGGCATCGCTGTCTACTCGCATTCCGCGCGCCGCCGGGCGGCGCGCACCGCGCGGGGAACGACAAGGTATTCAATCGGTTGTGCACACTGCCACCATCTGCCGATGGCGCATCCCCGGGATTGCTCGCTTTTGCCCTATACTCCGGGCGCCATGCCAAGCGATACCCCCCCGCCCATCGTCCGCCGCAGCGCGCGCACCGGCCTGGCCCAGTCGTCGCTGCGCCAGCGACCACCGCGCCAGCACCGCGCGCGCATGACGCTGGCCGCGATTCACCAGGCGGCACTCAAAATCCTGGACAACGAGGGCGAGGCGGCTTTCAACACCAACCGCGTCGCGGCGGTGGCCGGGATCAGCGTAGGCACGCTGTACCGGTACTTTCCCAACAAGGAGGCGATCATCGACAGCCTCTGCAACGAGTTGCTGCACGGCAGCCTGGCCGAGATGAGCGCGATCAGCGAGCGCTCGATCGCGCTGGCGCGCCAGTCGCTGGAGGCCGTGATCATGCAGATCGTCGAGGTGGACATCGCCCGCCATCGCCGGATACTGGCGCTGCTCAAGAGCTATTACCGCGACATCCACTGGCACTACGACTACGAGCACCACGTGGTGAGCAACCTGCCCGAGCGCATGCACACCGCCGACTGGCTGCACAAGGTGCTGCACAAGTACCGCGACGAGCTGGTGGTCACCGACATTGCGCTCGCCGCGCGGCTGGCGGTGCACCTGATCGAGGGCACGATCCATTCCGCGCTCTCGCGCGATCCCGCACTGCTGCAGGAGGACAGGCTCGCCGCCGAACTCGGCGCCGCCGTGCTGCGTTACCTCAAGGGCTCGTAGTCGAAAGGGCTTGACGCCGGGCTATTAACTTATGCGTAATATATGTAATCCGCCCGCACGGGCGGAACAAGCACAGGAGCAGGTCATGGACATCGAACGCGCCGGGTTGTTCCGACCGGTGGCCGAGCCGCGCATCATCGAGAACGCCTACACCGGGGACCAGCACCGCCGCATGCTCGACGTGGTGCGCCGCAACGGCCCCTGGACCCTGATTCTCGCGCAGCACTTCAAGTCCGCCGAGGAGCTGATCGCGACCACGGCCGGCAGCGTACCCGAGGGGGTGACGCCGACCCTGGACATGTTCCTCAGCCCGGTGTTCCGCGGCTACTTCAGCTACGGCGGCGTGTGCATCCGGCCCGAGATCGAGGACTGCTTCCACAACACGAAGTTCCTCGGCCTGGTGCGCGATTACTGGAAAGCCGCTTACGCCGAGCCCGAGGGCATGCTGTTCAACATCCAGGGTCCCTGCGCCGGCGCCGGCGCACCGCACGTCGATGCCACGCGTTTTCGCGGCATGGGGCTCGACAACACGCCCATCTGGCTGATGAACACGATGACCAAGTCGGGCCTGTTCAAGCGCTGGCAGGCACGCAAGGCGCAGGTCGTGACGTGGTACTACCGTGGCAGCGTCGGCGGCGGCTTCGTGTACTGGCCGGACGGTCCGCATGCGCAGCCCCGTGTGCTCGAGGCGCCGATGTGGGGCCGCGCCGCGGTGGTCGAGAACGAGATGATGTACCACACCGCCCAGACCAACGGTCCCGCCGCGATGCGCAAGCCCGCCGGGCTCGCGCTGGACTCCGTGATGGAGGCCGATCCGGACGTAGCCGGCGGCTGGCGCATCACCACCGGCGGCAGGGTGATCCAGCAGATTCCCGAACGGGAATTCCGCTTCCTGGTGCACTGGGGCGCAAACGTCTACATGAACCTCGAAGAGCTGAAGATGTCGCGCGACCACACCGACGACATCACGCACGAGACGGCCTTCGAGATGCTGATCAGGGACCTGCGCGCGCGCGGCGAGAAATTCGAGGTGCCCAGCGACCCGATGACCGACAAGGCCTTCATCGCGCTGCTGACGCGGGTCTACGACGTTGGCCTGCCGCTCTCGTATCCGCCGGAGCCCGAGGAGGCGGCGGCAGCCTGAACCGGGGAGAGCCGGATGACCCGGACGCCCTCACGCTGCGTGCGCGGCACTGCAGCTGGTGCCCCGCCCGACGAGGAGAACGACATGGCACCCGGCAAACTGCCCATTACCGACGCGCGGGGACTCAGGCAGGCACTCACGGACGCCAACCTGCCCACCCTGCTGATGGTCTATGTGCAGTACACGCAGGACGAGGCCTACCTCGAGCGGTTCGCGCCGTGCATCCGTTCGATGTTCTCGATCGAACCGACCAGCGTTCCGGAGGAACTGGCCGCGGACCTTCGCGAACGCCTCTTCGAGCTGCTCACGCGCGCCGATCCGCCGCAGGAAAGGGCGCTGTCGCGCGAGTTCGTGCGCAGGATGATGAGCGTCAGCGTGGGCGAGGAGGTTGCCGCGGAGCAGGTGCCGGTGCTGTATGACCAGATGGCGTTCGAGAAACCGGTGCCGCGCCGGGAGCTGCCCGGGCGCAAGCAACCGCCGGCCGGGTTCAGGGTGGCGGTGATCGGTGCCGGCATGGGCGGCATCGCCGCGGGCGTCAAGCTCGACGATGCGGGCTACGATTTCACCATCATCGAAAAGAACGCCGATTTCGGCGGCACGTGGCTGGAGAACGTCTACCCCGGGGTGGCCGTCGACACGCCCAGCCATTTCTATTCCTTCTCCTTCGAGCAGCAC
>JAGPES010000441.1 GCA_018057015.1 Pseudomonadales bacterium
TCTTAAGTCGTCACACCGATCCTCAGGAGTCCACCCCATGACCTCTCCCCAGCCCGTCAGCCACGCCCCGGTGATCACTGCCATGCGCGTCGTACCGGTCGCCGGCCAGGACAGCATGCTGCTGAATCTGAGCGGCGCGCACGGTCCGTACTTCACCCGCAACATCCTCATCCTCGAGGACAGCGCGGGCAACACCGGCCTGGGCGAGGTGCCTGGCGGCGAGAAGATCCGCCAGACCCTGGAAGACGCGCGCAGCCTCATCGTCGGCCAGCCCACCGGCAACTGGAACGCCATCCTCAACGCCATGCGCCAGCGCTTCGCCGATCGCGACGCCGGCGGCCGCGGCCTGCAGACCTTCGACCTGCGCGTGACCATCCACGCCGTGACCGCGGTCGAGGCCGCGCTGCTCGACCTGCTCGGCCAGCACCTGGGCGTGCCGGTCGCCGCGCTCCTCGGCGAAGGCCAGCAGCGCAGCGAGGTCGAGATGCTCGGCTACCTGTTCTTCGTCGCCGACCGCAGCAAGACCGATCTCAAGTACCGCAGCGAGCTCGACGCCGAGGATGCCTGGTTCCGCGTGCGCAACGAAGCCGCGATGACGCCCGAAGGCGTCGTGCGCCTGGCCGAAGCCGCCCACGCGCGCTACGGCTTCAACGACTTCAAGCTCAAGGGCGGCGTGCTGCGCGGCGAGGAAGAGGTCGAAGCCATCCGCGCCCTGCACGAGCGCTTCCCGCAGGCGCGCGTGACGCTCGACCCCAACGGCGGCTGGCTGCTGAAAGACGCGGTGCGTCTGCTGCGTGACCTGCACGGCGTGCTCGCCTACGCCGAGGACCCCTGCGGTGCCGAGAACGGCTTCTCCGGCCGCGAGGTGATGGCCGAGTTCCGCCGCGCCACCGGCCTGCCCACCGCCACCAACATGGTCGCCACCGACTGGCGCCAGATGGGGCATTCGATCCAGCTCCAGTCGGTGGACATCCCGCTCGCCGACCCGCACTTCTGGACGCTTGCCGGCTCGGTGCGCGTGGCGCAGATCTGCCACGAATGGGGCTTGACCTGGGGCTCGCACTCCAACAACCACTTCGACATCTCGCTGGCGATGTTCACCCACTGCGCCGCCGCCGCGCCCGGGCGCATCACCGCCATCGACACCCACTGGATCTGGCAGGAAGGCAGCGAGCGCCTGACCCGCGAGCCGCTGCAGATCGTCGACGGCAAGGTGGCCGTGCCGCAGAAGGGCGGGCTTGGCATCGAGCTCGACGAGGACCAGCTCGAGCAGGCGCACCGCTGCTACCTCGAAAACGGTCTCGGCGCGCGCGACGACGCGGTCGCCATGCAGTACCTGATCCCGGGCTGGATCTTCGACAACAAGCGCCCGTGCATGGTGCGCTGAGCCCTGCCCTCCACCCCGAAACCGCTTCAACGATCACGGAGAACTCACATGAAACTCGGATTCATCGGCCTCGGCATCATGGGCGCACCGATGGCGGGCCACCTGCTCGCCGCCGGCCACGAACTCTTCGCGCAGTCGCATGGCGGCGTGCCCGCCGAACTGCAGGAAAAGGGCGCCAAGGTTTGCGCCAACGCACGTGAAGTCGCGCAGCAGGCCGACATCGTCTTCGTCATGGTCCCCGACACCCCGCACGTCGCCGACGTGCTGTTCGGCGCCAACGGCGCGGCCGAAGGCCTGTCCGCCGGCAAGACCGTGGTCGACATGAGCTCGATCTCGCCGATCGCCACCAAGGACTTCGCCAAGCGCATCAACGCGCTGGGCTGCGACTACCTCGACGCCCCGGTCTCCGGCGGCGAGGTCGGCGCCAAGGCCGCCAGCCTGACGATCATGGTCGGCGGCAGCGAGGCCACCTTCGCAAAGGTCAAGCCGCTGTTCGAGCTGATGGGCAAGAACATCACCCTGGTCGGTGGCAACGGCGACGGGCAGACCTGCAAGGTCGCCAACCAGATCATCGTCGCGCTCAACATCGAGGCCGTCGGCGAGGCGCTGCTGTTCGCCTCCAAGGCCGGCGCCGACCCCGCCAAGGTGCGCCAGGCGCTCATGGGCGGCTTCGCCTCCTCGCGCATCCTCGAGGTGCACGGCGAGCGCATGATCAATCGCACCTTCAACCCCGGCTTCCGCATCGAGCTGCACCAGAAGGACCTCAACCTGGCCCTCGAAGGCGCGCGCGCGCTCGGCCTGTCGCTGCCGCACACCGCCAGCGCGCTGCAGCTGATGAACGCCTGCGCGGCCCACGGCGGCGCCGGCTGGGACCACTCCGGCCTGGTGCAGGCGCTCGAGATCGCCGCCAACCACAAGATCGCCGGCAACTGAGCCGCGCCCGATCCCACCGCTCTCCCACGGCGGGCGCCGTGGATGACGCAAGTCGCCGCAGTGCCCGCCACCTTTTTGCCTAGCGCATCGGAAACGACCATGGACCTGCCCATCAACCGTTTCAAGCACGCCATCCAGTCCGGCCAGAAGCAGATCGGCCTGTGGTCGCACCTGTGCAGCAACATCAGCACCGAGATCCTCGCTCACTGCGGCTACGACTGGCTGCTGCTCGACATGGAGCACTCGCCCAACGAGGTCGGCACCATCCTGTCGCAACTGCAGGCGATGAACGGCGGCAGCGCCACGGCGATCATCCGCCCCTACTGGAACGACATGGTGCTGTTCAAGCGCCTGCTCGACATCGGTGTGCAGACCCTGCTCGTGCCCTACGTGCAGACCGAGGAAGAGGCGCGCAACGCGGTCGCCTACACGCGCTACCCGAACCGCGGCGTGCGCGGCTACGCCGGCGCCCCGCGCGCCTCCAACTACGGCCGCATCAAGGACTACGCCCACCGCTGCGAGGACGAGATCTGCGTGCTGGTGCAGGTGGAGACCGTCGAGGGCCTGAAGAACATCGAGGCGATCGCCAGCGTGGAAGGCATCGACGGCGTCTTCATCGGCCCGGGCGACCTCTCGGCCGCGCTCGGCCACCTCGGCAACCCCAAGCACCCCGAGGTGCTGGCCGCGATCGAGGACGCCATCCGCCGCATCCAGGCCTGCGGCAAGGCCGCCGGCATCCTCACCGGCGACGAGACGCTGGCGAAGCGCTACGTCGAGCTCGGCTGCCTGTTCGTCGCCGTCGGCGCCGACCAGAACGTGCTGCGCGACGGCGCGCAGGCGTTGGTGCAGCGCTTCAAGGCCTGATCGGCCGCGGCCACCGACCACCCGGACGAGGAAACCGACCGCCATGACCGACACTCCGCACACCACCAGCCCGATCGTCACCGAGATGC
>JAGPES010000442.1 GCA_018057015.1 Pseudomonadales bacterium
CGGTCAGGCCGGTGCCGCTGGTGGTCGGGGTACTGAACGACTCGCCGCTGGGTGCGGTGTTTTCGTTGCCGACCGTCTCTGCCGTGCCGCCGATGCCCTCGCCTCCGAGCGCGATAGCCAGCACGCCTGTGGTGGGCGTGTCGGACACGTACAGGCTCACAACGTCGAGTGTCATCGTGCCGTTGTTGCGGATGTAGACGCAGCGGTATTCGATGTCTCCGGCCGCCGCTTCGACGGCGCTCGTGGTGTCGAAGATCGCGTCCGCCGTCACGCTGACGGAGGACATCGCGCCGCCCAGCGATGCCGCGTGGTCTGAGTTTGCGCCGCCGCCGCTCAGGCGGTATTCGAGTGATGCTGCCATGGTGTTACCTCTTCAAGGTTCGTTTTCAGGTGGAAGGCTCGGGTTGTCGCCGCTCTTGACATGGCCGCGATACACGAGTCGCGTCCAGACCACGTACCAAGGCCCCTCGATGGGGCTGTCTGGAACGAACGACTCCGCGTCTTCGAGCGTGCGTGTGGCGTGGTGCCACCAGCCAACAACCCAGTGCCGCACCCAACGAGGACGGCGGCGCGAGGTGCGGCGTTGGATGCACGGTTCTTTGTGCGTCGGCTGCCCCAGGCGCTCCCACTCACGCCAGAGTTGCCTCTCGCGCCGGTGAGCCCAGATGAAGCAGTTGGACCACATCACACGCCGAGCTTGCCCCGCTCGCTGACCGGGATCGACGGCGCCGACTCAGGCAAGTCGAGCGGCAACGTCTTGGCGATGTGGTTCGTCAGGAAGTCCGAAGCGGTCTTCATGTAGCTGTCGAAGCGCTTCTTGTCGGGGTCGATCAAGCCGCTCGGAGCACGGGAGCTGGCGGAGTTGGCGACTTCAAAACGGGCTGAGTCGAACAACTGAGCCAGATCCCACAGGGCGTCGTTCTCCATGCCGGCGATGACCGGCGCAACGGCCAGCGGCAGCGCGACGCCGTGCGTCTTGGGGAAATCCAGTTCGGGCTTGCGCGACACGAAGTCGGCGTAACTCTGCGCTTCCTTGATGTACGCGGCGATGCGCTCGGTATCGGCCGTGCGGACCTGCGCCAGCGGGCTCGATTGCGACTTGGTGATCTCAGTCACCACACGGTCGAGCCGGCGCACCAAGCCGGCCACGTCAACATTGAAGGTGCTGTTTTGCGAAAGTTCCGACATCTCAATCTCCTGAGTAATGGCTGGTACGGCCAGCCGCCGTTATGGGCCGGGTGTCCGGCTGCTCAACGAGTCGTAGAGCCGCTCGCAGACGAGGCCTGCGCGGCGGGAGAGGTCAAACGCTTGAGCGAGTTCGTGCGCCTCGTCGTCAGCGCCTCGGTACAGGTTGGCGAGCACCAGGCCGGGGCCGGTTGCTGGCGGGCCTCCCGGGGCAGCAGCGGGACCGTCGCGGCCTCGATCGGCGCTGGCGGCAAGGCGGGTAATGTGCTCGCGCAACTGGTCAGCAACACGGCGGCTGGCAGCAGCGCGAGCGGCGTCCAGCTTGGCTTGGGTTTGGGCATCTTGGACCTCCTTGTCGCGCGCCTGCTGGCGAGCTTGTTCCACGGCGCGCTGGGCCTCGGCACTGAGCCTGGACTGGCGCTCCCACTCACCACGCTGCGTGGCCAGGGTGACCTCGGCCTTCTCGGCGCGGCGCTCAGCCACTGCCAACGAGGCACTGGTCCAGGCACCCTTCACGCCCCAGCCGCCGGCCGCGCCGACCAGCAAGGCGATGAGCAGTGCGGCGATGTGCAGGTAGCTCACGCCTTGCCCTTCTCGTATGCCTCACCGGCGATGAACGCAGCCACCGTAGCGGCCACGACGGCACTGTAGACGCCGTCGCCGATCTTGGCGTGCCACACCAGGATGTGCAGGCTGACCAGGGTGCTGAAGGCCAGCACGAACTTAGTACGCAGGTACTCGCGCATCACCCACGCCCTCCGAGAGACGGGATACCCTGGGCGTCAGGCACGCCAGTCAGGCATAGCTCGCGCTCCTTGGCGCGGCGCTTCGTGAGCCCCGGCAACGCAACGAGTTGTCCTGCCACCTTGGCCTTGTCCCAGCGTGGCAACTGATCGCACGCCTCGCGGTAGCGGCCTTCCTTCAGCATGCGCGCCGCAGTGCTGACCTTGAGGTCGCAGGCAATGCGCGGGCCGATGTTGAACACGGCGTCGCTGAAGGCCGCCAGCACCGGCTCAGGCAGGCCTGGGCGGCACCCTTCGACCGTCTCCACGGCGTGCAGCATGTCGACCTCCAAGCGCTCGCGGCACTCTTCGATGCTGTAGTGCCGGTTCGCCACCACGTCCGTCGTGCTGCCCCAGCACACGGTCAGGATGCCGGGCGGGTCGTAGTAGGCGTACTGGCGCAGGCCTTCCGCCGGCACCGCGATTGCGGTGGCAGCTGCGATGGCGAGGACCGCGCGAGGGATGTTCACTTCTTGTCGTCCATGTGCACACGTTCGATCGCCTGGAGGCGCGTCTCGATGGTGGCCTGATGCGACCGGATCGCCGCATTATCGGCGCGGATCGCCGACACGTCTTCGGCCAAGCTGCCCAGGCGTTCGCCCAGCTTGTCGAGCGACTCGATGTGGCGCTTCGTGAAGTACCACATGACGGTCGTGATGCCGGCCGTGCCGAGACCGATCAGCGTCATGCCCAGGCTGGACCAGAACGCCGACCACGCGGACACTTGGTCGGGTGAAACGATGTCTGGGCTCATTGGATCTTTCTGGCTATGCCAGTCTTGCAAAGCAGTTGACATACGGACTCCAGTTCGTAGGGTTCCCAGCGATGCGGTGCGCGCAAGAGCATCTGCTCAGCCCCCACCTCGCAGCAGTGCTTCAACCTCTTTAAACCCTTGATGCGTCGAAAGAACCCAAAGCCGAAAAATGCCGGCCAGTCGTAACCCTCACCGTCGTGCTCCTTCAACCAACGACACACCTCATCCGGCGAGCCTGGGACTTCGTACACGCGCCACTTGGCGCGGTGCATCGTGATCGGCTTGCCCCGCACGCCGCCATCCATCCACGATGAACTCACGCAGTCGTGCACGTCGCCGACCCAACGGTGGGCAGTCTCGCAGTGCGCGCTATCGCCGCCCCTGAAGAAGCACAACAGCCTAGCAAACAGCTGCTTGTCGTCGTAGCGGAAGCAGATGCGGATCACTAGATCCCTCCGTATGTGACGGAGCGGGGTTTGTGGCGCGAGCGGTCCTGTTCCTTCTTGGCTCGTGCGCAGTACGCCTCGAAAGCGGCCTCGAACTCAGCGGCT
>JAGPES010000443.1 GCA_018057015.1 Pseudomonadales bacterium
CGGCCATGGCGTTGACCCCGTCCTCGAGCTCACGCATCTCGCCGCTGCCGGTGGGCTGCGTGCGCGCAGCGAGCTCGCCGCCGCGGATACGCGCCACCACCAGCGACAGCCGGTGCATCGGTACCGTGAGGCGGCGCGATACCACGTGCGCCAGCGCCCAGGCGACCAGCAGTGCGCCCAGCGTGATGGCGGTGCTGTTCAGCAGCATGGCGCGCTGGATCGCGGCCAGGCCCTGCGGATCGAAGGACAACAGCACGCGCCCGATCAACTCGGGGGCGACGTCTGCTGCAGCGGCAGCGCTGAACGCCACGGCCTCGTCGCGACGCGCGATGCTCGCGCGCACCTCGCGCTGGAACAGGTAGCGTTGCTCACTTCCGGTGCAGTGGGCGGCGTCGTCCCGGCATTGCCTCGCCCTGGTCACTTCCCGCGGATCCCCCGCCGCGGCGAGGACCGCACCATCGGCATCCAGGAACAGCGTGGCGACCGCGGCGCCGGCGCCTTTCAGGGTGCTCGCCGCCAGCCGTTGCAGCGTCTCGCTGTCGGCGACCAGCAGCGCGAGCTCGCTGGCATCCGCCAGGTAACGCGACTCACGCTCGCCACGCGACTCCAGCACGGCGCGCGCGTCGCTCACGCGCAGGCTGGTCAGCCACGCGCTCAGGCCGAGCGCCGGCAGCAGCATCGGCACCAGGATCGTCAGCAGCGCGATCGAACGGATACTGAGTTTCATTGTCGGTGTTGTTGCGGCTCAGTCCGGCGTCGAGCATAACGCAATGACTCACCAGAGCTGAAGCTGCCGCGCCGGTGGCGGCGCGCCGGTGAACCGCGTGCAGTCGAGAGCCGGCCAGCCCTCGCCCGCCAGGCCGCAACGGCGCGCCGCGACCGCGAAGCGGCGCGCGATCAGGTCCGCATACGCTCCCGAGCCGCGCATGCGGGAGCCGAAGCGCGGATCGTTCTCGCGCCCCTCGCGGCTCTGGCGGATCAGGCTCATCACGTGCCCGGCGCGCTCGGGGTAGTGGCAATCGAGCCACTCGCGAAACAGTTCGTGCACCTCCCACGGCAGGCGCAGCAGGATCCAGGCGGCCTTGCGCGCGCCCGCCGCGGCGCTCGCCGCCAGTATCGCCTCGATCTCGGCGTCGTTGATCACCGGGATCACCGGCGCAACCAGCACCCCGACCGGCACGCCCGCTTCGGCAAGCGCGCGCACCACCCGCAGCCGCGCCGCGCCCGAGGCCGTGCGCGGCTCGAGCCGGCGCTTCAGCCCGTCATCCAGCGTCGTCACGCTGATCATCACCTGGCACAGGCCGCGCGCGGCCATGCGCGCCAGGATCCCGGTGTCGCGCAGCACCAGCGCGGACTTGGTGATGATCGAGACCGGCTGTGCATGGCGCTCGCAGACTTCCAGCAGTGAACGCGTGATGCCGAGCCCGGCCTCCACCGGCTGGTAGGGATCGGTGCTGGCGCCCAGGGTGAGCGGCTCGCAGACGTAGCGCGGATTGCCCAGCTCGCGCTCCAGCACCTCGGCGGCGTTGGCCTTGAAGCGCAACCGGCGCTCGAAATCGAGCCCGGGTGACAGGTCCAGGTAGGCGTGACCGGGCCGCGCATAACAGTAGATGCAGCCGTGCTCGCAACCACGATAGGGATTGACCGACTGACTGAACGGCACGTCGGGGGAACTGTTGCGCGCGATGATCGTGCGCGCCTGCTCGGGCAGGACTTCCTGCGCCACGCGCGGCGCGTCGCAGTGATCGTCGTGCCAACCGTCGTCGACGCGCTCGCGCCGCTGGCGCGCGAAGCGCCCCTCCGGGTTGCCAAGCGCCGCGCGTCCCTTCAGGGGAACAGACCGGGTTTGCATCGGGTGCGCCTCAGGTGGCTGGATCACACCACGATACTGTATATGTATACAGTTTAATTGTACAGCTGCGCGGATCGCCGCTCAGTGCGCGTTGCCCCAGAGCTCGGCGACCCGCGCGTCCCGGCCGCAGCTGCTGCGGTAGTACGCGTAGCGCAGCGGATTCTTGCGATAGTAGTCCTGGTGGTAATCCTCGGCCGGATGGAATGCCGCGGCCGGCTCGATCGTGGTGAAGACCTGCGCGAAGCGACCCGATGCCACCAAGGCATCGCGGCTGCCCTCCGCGGCGCGGCGCTCTTCGTCCGTCGCGGGAAAGATCGCGCTGCGGTACTGGTTGCCCGCGTCGCAGAACTGGCGGTCCTTCACCGTCGGGTCGATGTGTCTCCAGAAGTAGTCGAGCAGCTGCGCGTAGCTCACGCGCGCCGGGTCGTAACGCACCCGCACCGCCTCGGCGTGACCGGTGCCACCAGCGCTGACCTGCTCGTAATCGGGATCGGGCACGTGCCCGCCCGTGTAACCCGACTCCACGTCCAGCACCCCGGGCAGCTTCTCGAAGTCCGCCTCGATGCACCAGAAGCAGCCGCCCGCGAAGACCGCGGTTGCCTCCTGCGCCGCGGGCGGGGTCGCCGGCGGAGCGGCGCCGGCGCCAGACGCCATCAGCAGCAGCGTCAGCAGCATGCCCGGGCGTAGCGACCGGTTCATGAGCGCAACTCCGGCAGTGCCTCGCCCGCCGGCACGAACTGCAGCGCGACGCCGTTGTTGCAGTAGCGCAGCCCCGTGGGCGGCGGCCCGTCGTCGAAGACGTGGCCCTGGTGCCCGCCGCAGCGCGCGCAATGGTACTCGGTGCGCGGCAGGATGAGCTTGAAGTCCCGCCGGGTGCCCACGGCATCGGGCAGCACGTCGAAAAAGCTCGGCCAGCCGGTGCCGCTGTCGTACTTGTGGGCGCTGTCGAAAAGCGGCAGGAAACAGGCCGCGCAGACGAAGGTTCCTTCGCGCTTCTCCGCGTTCAGCGGGCTGCTGCCAGCCGGCTCGGTGGCTTCCTCGAACAGCACCGCGAACGCCTGCGGCGCGAGCAACGCCTGCCACTGCGCGCTGGTCTTGCGCAGGCGCTCGACCGCACCCGCCGCGGCACCGGCCGACCACGACGCCAGCGCGCCCAGCAGTAAACGCATCAGATCCCGTCGTCTCATGGTTCCGTCTCCCGTCGTGCCGAGAAGTTCAGGGCCAGCCCGCTGCGCCGATGGCGACACGCGCCACGTCGATGCGCCCGCCGCGTTGCGCACGCGTGTGCGCCGCGTCATGGTGCGGCGCGCAGCACACGTACAGATCACGCCTGTCGGTGCCACCGAGCATGCAGGCATAGGGATTCGCTCCCGCGATGCCCACCCGGTCCGTGACCGCGCCACCCTCGCACACGC
>JAGPES010000045.1 GCA_018057015.1 Pseudomonadales bacterium
AACCTGCCGGAGCGCGTCGCGTTCAGGTCGATGTACGCCACCTGGGAGGATGCGCCGACGCTTCGTGGCCGCGGCGAGCTCGCGACGGTGCACCACGGGCTCGAGGCGCTGGGCGCGACCGATCCCTTGCCGGTGTTCGCGGTCGTGTCGCGCGGCCTGGAGGGGCCGGCCCGCTTTGCCGCGATCGCCCAGGCCGTGGGGAGCAACGCGGAGGCGCTGGCCTCGGCAATAACGGCGCCAGGGTATGGCGACCGTTTTGCCCACGCGAACCAGGCGACCGCGGACTATCGCATCGAATCGGTTCCGGCTCTGGTCGTCAACGGCAGGTATCGCATCGAGATCACGTCGTCGGATGCATCCGCGGTGCAGCGCGCGCTCGCGCTGGCGTGGGATCTGCTGATGGAGGATGCGGATGGGGCACTGACGGCAACGGCCGAGGCACAGCCGCCGGTGCGGGAAGCGCAGGTCATCGCGTTCGAGGAGCGCATCGTCGGCGCGTTGAAGGTGCAGGATTATTCCGGGGCGCTGGAACATGCGGACGAGTATCGCGAGCGCAACCATCCGCTGCGCGCGGAGTTCCTGTTCCTCGAACTGCATGCCGCGCGCGAAGCGGGCCGCGACGCCCGCGCCTACTCGGTGATGCGGGAATTCCTGCGCACGATCCCCCGGGAGCACCCGCTATATCCGCGCGTGGAGTCGTTGCACCAGGCGCGCAAGGCGGAAGCGGAAGTGCAGGTCGCACAGTTCAATGCAGCCCGCAAGCAGCGTCTCCAGGGCGAGGCGGCGCGCGGCACCCATGCGTTGACCAACAGTGCCGCCATCCTCGAAGCCGTCGCGCGCGACATGGTGACGATCCCGGGCGGGGAGTTCCGCATGGGCGACGTCAATGGCACGGGCGACACCGACGAGTTGCCGCTACGCAGCGTGCGCGTGCCTTCCTTCCAGATGGCGCGCTACGAAGTGACCTTCGAACTCTATGATCTCTACTGCATGGCCACGGACGGCGAGTTGCCCGACGACGAGGGACATGGCGGCCCCCGGCACCCGGTCTTCAACGTCGACTTCACGCAGATGCTGGCATTCATCCGCTGGCTGAACAGGCAGACTGGCGGGAACTACCGTCTGCCCACCGAGGCGGAATGGGAGTATGCCGCTCGCGCCGGCAGCACGGCGGACTACCCGAGCGGTGATGAGTATCTTCCGGGCCACGCCAACGGCGAGCGCACCGGCGGGGCGGACGGCTGGGAAAAAACCGCGCCGGTGGGCTCGTTTCCCGCCAACGCCTATGGTCTGCACGACATGTCGGGCAATGTCATGGAGCGGGTACAGGACTGCTTCAACCGCAGCTACGCCGGAGCTCCGGTCGACGGCTCGGCATGGATGCGCGGGGAATGCCGGTACCGCGTGAGCCGGGGCGGTGACTGGCTGAGCGGCGGTCGCTCCATGCGCATTGCTCGCCGCAATTTTCATCAGCCCGAGTTCGGGAGCGCCATCATCGGTTTCCGGCTTGCGCGGGATCTGCCCTGACTCCGCGCGCCGAGGCACGGCCATAGCGTGTTCCTGAGCAAACCGTAATCACGGCGTACCGCGACCCTGCCCGATAATCCGCGTATCAGCACTACGCGGGGCGCGGAACATGGACGAATTCGATGTGTGCGTGATCGGTGCGGGCTACGGCGGCGCCACGGTCGCCGCGCTGCTGGCCCGGGCGGGGCGGCGAGTGGCCTTGCTGGAGAAGACCGCGCGCGCCGGCGGCAAGACCCAGACCACCGAGCGCAAGGGCTATCATTTCGAGATGTTCGGCGCGGTCGGCATCCCCGCGCTGAACTCGCGCTTCCATGAACTGGTCGAGACGCTCGGCATCGCGGAGCGCGTGCCCTTCGTGGTCCCGGAGGGCAACGCGGCGTCGGTGCGCTACAAGGCACCCGACGGCACGTGGCGCGCGATGCGCACGCCGCTGATCGCCAGCGGATCGCCGCAGGAGATGGAGAACCTCAAGCGCGTCTACGGCATCGGCGACGAGGAACTCGCGGCGCTCGGCAATTTCTACGGTGCGCTGTTCGCGGTGGACGACGCGCAGCTGGCGGAGCTGGAGAGCGTCGGCATGCTCGCGTGGATGGCGCAGTTCGGGCTGGCCACGCCGCTCGTGAGCCAGATCTGCATGAGCCTGAACACGCTGTTCGTGGTCGCGGTCGACCGTCTCGCGGCCTCCGAGGCGATCCCGGTGCTGCGCGCGCAGGTGCTGGGAGGTGCGGGTCGCTATCACCTCGGCGGCTACGGCAAGGTGGCCGAAGCCTGCGCCGACTACGTCGTGGAGCGGGGCGGGGTCTACCTGACCAAGTGCCGCGCGCGGCAGGTTGTCGTCGAGAACGGTCGTGCGGTCGGCGTGCTCACCGACGAGGGCACGATCCGGGCGCGCGCCGTGATCTCGAGCGCCGGGATCCAGCCGACCGTGCTCGGACTCGTCGGGCCGGAGCATTTCCCCGCGGACTATGTGCGTCGCGTTGAATCGCTGGAACCCTCGTGGGCCATCGCCGGTTACCGCTACGTGCTCGACCAGCGCGTGTTCGATGCCGCGCTGATCCCGGTATTCTCCGACCAGAGCTGGCTCGACGAGGCGCGCTTCCAGGCCATGGCGCGCGGCGAGTGGCCCGAGGTGCCGCTGATCGCGATCGACGTGCCCTCGGAGTTCGACCCCTCGCTGGTGCCGGTGGCGGGGCACCAGGTCGCCAACTGCCAGGTGTTCTGCTCGGCGGATCCCGAGTCCACGCAGTGGGAGGAGGCGATACGGCGCGCCGACGCCGTGCTCGAGGAGCTCTGGCCGGAGCTCAAGCAGCACATACTGCGCAAGGAGCCCTACGGCCCGAAGCAGGTTTCGGGCATGAGCCGTGATTCCGCGGTGCCCGGTGCCGGCGGCGAGGCCGTGGGCATCGCACAGGTGATCGGGCAGGTGGGAGCCTCGAAGCCCTCGGCGCACACGCCGCTGCCTGGCCTGTACCTGGTGGGCTGCGACGCCGGTGGCACCGGCGCGGGCACCCACCAGGCGGTGGACTCGGGGTTCAAGGTCGCAGCGATGGTGGATGCCGCGCTGGGCTGAACGCCCCGGCGCAGCGCCCGGGCCGGCCGGCTGCGCCGGCGTGATCGCCGCCTTGCAGCGTCCAAACCGGGCGTTCCTTGACCCAGACGGATTGCCGTTGCGGCATTGCACAGTATTCTTGGACATTGACGCATCGCGCGTGCGGCGGTGCGTGATGGGCCTTGTTCCTGGATACTTCCCGACGACTGGAGAACCCCATGTCCGCGATCAGACGACTATTCGCGCTTCAGCCACCCGTGCTCGAATCCCTCGAGCAGGACCTGGCGAGTGCCGACACCTACGAGCAGTGGTACCAGCTCGCCGCCCGGCACGACCGGCTGACCGGAGCCGACGAGTGGCGCCGTGACGATGCTTCTCGGCTCTACGACCACGAGAACATCCGGCTGCGGCTGCAGCAGCTGCGGCGCCTGCGCAAGAAGGGTGACGACCACGGGCTGCTCTTCGTGCTGAACGAGGGCATTCACGGCAACATGGAGGGCATGGGCAAGGCGCAGCTCTACAAGCGCGCCAGGTGCGGCACCAAGAAGCTGATCGAGGATTACATCACGGAGATCAGCGACGCGCTGGAGCACCTGGCGCCGCGCGACTTCGAAGGCATCCCGTGGGCCGAGCGCATCGAGTTCTACCAGCGCGCGAGCCACTGCTACGGTCGCTCGGCGCTGATGCTGAGCGGCGGCGGCACGCTGGGCTATTTCCACCTCGGCGTGCTCAAGGCCCTGATCGAACAGGGTCTGTGCCCGGCGGTGATCTCCGGTGCCAGCGCCGGGGCCTTCGTCGCGGCGATCGTGGGCACGCGCACCGACGAGGAGTTCCTCGCACTGTTCGAGGACAACTACCTTGCGCAGGCGCTGACATCGAATCCCGACAACATCAAGCTCGGCTTCGGCAGCAAGAACCGCATCGACATGGAAACCGTGAAACGCGAGATGCAGCGGCTGATCCCGGACATGACCTTCCTCGAGGCGTACCGCAAGACGGGGCGCAGCATCAACATCACCATCTCGCCCGCCAGCGCCAGGCAGACCTCGCGGCTGCTCAACCACATCGCCTCGCCGAACGTGACCGTGCTGTCGGCCGTGCTGGCCAGCTCCGCGCTGCCCGGTGTGTTCGCGCCGGTGCAACTCGAGGCGCGCAACGCGGCCGGGGAGATCAGGCCCTACCTGCCGTCGCGGCGCTGGATCGACGGCTCGTTCTCCCAGGATCTGCCGGCCAAGCGACTGGGACGCATGTACGGCATCAACCACTTCATCGTGAGCCAGGTGATGCCGGGCCTGGGCCGGGAGCCCGACCAGCGGGTGGGTATCCGCCAGATCACCCGGGACGCATTCGTCGCCGCCACCAAGGAGGTGGTTCGCGGCAGCCTCGACTGGATCCAGCGGCGCACGTCGGTCGGCCCGCGGCTGGGTATCGCCCTGAACACGCTGAACACCCTGATCGACCAGCAGTTCGTGGGTGACATCAACATCTTTCCCGCCTACGGCCTGTCCAGCCTGGGCATGATCCTCAGGATGTTGAGCGAGGACGAAATGGCCCTGCTGTTCAAGGCCGGGGAACGTGCCACGTGGCCGAAGATACCCGCGATTCGCATGACCGGCCGCATCGGTCGCACGCTGGACGGCATCCTGCACGAGTTCGAAACCAGCGAGGCGCACTGGCTGCGCGCATCGCGGCGGCCGCATGCGGCCCCGCCGGCTGCGCCGCGGCGCGCGGGCGTGAAAGCCGCCTAGTGCGACCCGCGGCGGGAGATCGACGCGTTGCAAGGCAGGCCGCATGACTGCGCTGCGCAAACGCCTCGAATCCCGCCCCGCGCTCGCGCGCGTGCTTCCCTTTGCGGTTTTCCTGGGACTCACGCTGCTGCAGGGCCGCTTCGGCGCTGCTTCGCTCTACCACGTCTACCTGCTGAAGACGCTGCTCGGTGCGTATCTGCTGTGGCTGGTATGGCCGCTCATCCCGGAGATGCGCTGGCGCTTCGGCTGGGATGCCGTGCTGACGGGCGTGGTCGTCTTTGCGCTCTGGGTGTCGATCAGCGATGGCTGGGCAACCCAGCACGGGCTGTGGAACGTGCTCGCGGGTCCGGCGGCTGCGGCTCCCCCATCGCCCGCGTGGAACCCTTTCGCCACGTTCGCGCACGCGCCTGGTACCGCGTGGTTCTTCGTGGCGGTGCGCGTGATCGGCTCCGGCCTCGTCGTGCCTCCGATCGAGGAGGCGTTCTACCGCTCGTTCGTATACCGTTCCCTGGTTGCCGGCGCATTCGACAAGGTGGCGCTCGGGCACTTCGCGTGGCGTCCTTTCCTGTTCACGTCTCTCGTGTTCGGTTTCGCGCACCAGGAGTGGCTGGCCGGCATACTGTGCGGCGCGGCCTACCAGGCGCTGGTGATCCGCCATGGCCGTCTCGGCGAGGCGATGACGGCGCACGCGATCACGAACGTGCTGCTGGGGACCTGGGTGGTGGCGACGGGGGACTGGCAGTTCTGGTAGTCGTTGTACCCATTGCCCGGTCCCCCGCAGACAGGCTCTATACTCGGTTACAGCATGAAAGGCGACGATTCCCGAAATCCCCTACCTCCCGAAGCGCCACGGACCGCGCGCTTTTCCGCGCTGCATATCGACGTCGCGCGCTTCGCGACCGACGACTTCAACCCGTTTCATGACCGCAACAAGTGGCAGCGCATCGAGGGCAACCCGTTCGGGGGGACGATAGCGCTCGGGTTCCAGCTCACCAGCTTCGCGCTGCACGGCGTCTCGATGCTGCACGCGGCGGCACCGCTGCGCCAGCGCTACCTGCACGTCCGTGTGACCTTTGCCGACGCGGTACGCGTGGACGAGGACGTCGAGCTGACGATCAAGCCTGCGCAGCACGGCGCCGATGGCGCCACGGTCAGCCATCGCATCGCGCTGCGCACACGGCGCAGCCTCGCCCTGACCGGTCATGTCCGCTTCGTGCCGCAGGCGCCGGGCGATCCGCCCCTGCCCGTGCAAGCGGCGGCATTGAACGCGATCCGGGATCGCACCGAAGTCCCGGGGACGGACTATTTCCTGAAGCGCAAGTTCATGAGCACGGCGAATGCCAAGAATTTCCTGCTCGGCGCGAATGTCGATCCTGCCGTCTATTTCGACGAACTCGAGGATCGCGTGCGGTTCACGGAACTGTTCCCCGTGAGCCTGGTCTCTTGCGCGCTGCTCGAGCGCGGCACGCGCAATCGCCATGATTTCCTGCAGGCACCCATGGTGTATTCCTACCACGACATCGTGGTCGATCGGGACGTGGCGATGCGCCTGCGCAGCAACGACACGCTCAACATGCTGGTCCCGGCGGGGCATCCGCCGGCCGCCGCAACCAGCTCGGGCCTGCGCCGCGAGCAGCGCGTGCACCTCTGCCTGGGCTACACGGGTGCCGGCGAGCGCCTGTTCAGCGCCGAGATCGGCCTCGTCCCGCTGGCCTCCCTGGCCTGCTAGCCAGACCGAAGACCCCGCTTACAGCGAGCCCAGCCGGAGCAGCATCTCGGCGACGCGCGCCGGTTCCGTGATCATCAGGTCGTGACCGGTGTCGATCTCCCATCTGTGCCCTGCATCCAGTTGCCGATGGCTCGCCTCGGCATTGCTTAACGCCGCATTAGTGCCGTATGTCATGGCGACACGGGTCTCGGAACCGGGGTTCGATATCCGGACACTCACCCCGTCAACCGGTCGCGATGTCCTTGTAGCAGTCGCGCGGGTAGACGTTGTTCTCGCTGATGTCGTGGTTGCTGTACCACACCTGGGCGAAGAACGGGCTGCGGCGTGCCTGTTCGTCGAAGTTCCAGCCGGGCGGGGCGCATTCCGGGCACCAGTGTCCGCCACGCAAGACCAGGTTGGGCGTCGCCTCGAAGAGGTGGCCAAAGCCGCAACGCCAGCGCAACGGCGTGAACATCGCGCCCTTGACCATGTCCGGGGATTCGCAGCTGCCGCCGCGAAAGCTCGCGGCACCCTTCATGTCCGCCAGGTCCAGTTCGGCGACCGGCCTGGACTCGTCATACCCGTGATCGAGGCGTTTGCGCGCGAGCGAGTGCGGGTCCGCCGGCATGTCCACACCCCAGTCGGGAATCCGCGCCCAGTCCTCGCGGCTCCCGAAGAACGCGCGGATGCGCGCCGTCCTGTCGTGTTTCAGCCAGTACATCGTGGAGTCGGGGTGATTGCACGCCAGCGGTTGCAGCACGAGCCTTTTCACCAGCCATGCGGGGGCGAGACGGGCACCGATGCGTTGCCACGCCGGCAAGGCGGCCTTCACCTGCTGCAGGTATTCTTCCACCCCTTGGGAGCGGAATCGCAGGTAGTCCTCCAGCACCTCGGAGTCCTCGAACCAGTGGCAGTGGAAGTTGCGCGTGGCGAACCAGTTGCGCTCGGCGAGCCGCTCCAGCTTGCCCAGTCCCAGCACGGCGAAGGAACGCTGCAGCAGTTCGATGTAATCGAGCCGGCACCTCTCGCCACCGCCGATGTTGTAGAACCGGCGCCAGAATTCCTCGGGCACGGCGTCTTCACAGGCATTGGCCAGCAGGCGGCCGGAGTCCGCCGCGGTGCAAAACTCGATGCAGGTGTCCAGGGGTTGATGGAACATGATCGGATCCATCAGCGACGCCACATCGGGAATGGCGATGAAGGTCTGGCGCAAAGACACCCAGTACTTCAGGCCGGACTCGGCGACGATGCGCTCGGCGGCAATCTTGGAGCAGCCGTACATGTCGAACACGGAGGGTTGCAGCGGGTCGCCGGTGCGGCCCCAGTGAACCGGGGGCAGGCGGTCGCCGGTGGCGGCGACTGTACCCACGCTCACCAGCCTGATCGCATCCGGGGCCGGCTGGGCCTTGATGGCCCGGATGATGTTCTCGACCGAACCGACGTTGATCCTCCATGCCTGCTCCGGATTGCGATCCGCCTCGGGCGAGATCATCGCCGCCGCATGCAGGACGAAATCCGCACCCCGCACACAGCGCTCCACGTCCTCGTAGCAGGTCAGATCACCCCACTCGACGCGCACGCCCGGCGCACCGAGGCAGGGGGCGAGGAGCTTCCTGTTCCTGGCGGACGGCCGTGCCAGCGTGACGATGTCGAAACGGTCGCGACGTGCCAGCAACTCCCTGAGCGTGGCGCCGCCCATGGATCCCGTGGTGCCGGTGATGAACACGGTCTTTCTGGCTGGCGAAGACATCTGGCCTGATCCTCGTAGCGGGTACGTTCGAGCGCGAAGCCTAGCAGATCGGGAACCGCTGCAAGGTGGACCCGGGCTGCGTCAGGTCCTGCCCCGGCCCCGGCGAATCGCGTCGAGGAAACCCCGCACGGTATCGGGCCAGTCCCGGACCGCCGCATCGTCCTGCGCCACGACCAGTCGCGCGTTCGGCAACGCCCCGGCGAGCCTCGTCGCGATGCTCTCCGGGTGGGAGGGATCGTTGCGCCAGGCAAGGATCAGGGTCGGCATCCCGAGTCGGGCGCAGCGCGCCAGCGCGGGCAGGTCGGACATTGCCGCGCCCCTGAAGGCCACCTCGACGTTCTGCGGGTCCCGGGTCGCGAGACCGCGCACGACCTCTCGCGCGATGGCTCGCAGCGGGCTGGCGGACGGAGCGCTGCCGAGCAGCAGCGTTGCCGCCCGGAATGGCAGCCTGCCGGTGAGTCGCACCAGCCTGGCCATCAGCAGGTACGATCGCGCCTGCCGCGGCCGCAGTTCCCACGCGGTTGGCGGAATGACGAGCACCAGGCCGGCCACGCGCTCGGGAGCCTGCATTGCCGCCCACAGCGCGGTTGCGCATCCCATCGATGCGCCGCCGAGCACGGCGACATCGACGCGGCAATCGTCGGCAACCCGCCACATGTCGCGGGCGAGGTTCTGCCAGGCGCAGGCTCGCGGGTCCCGTTCGCCGCAGGACTCGCCGTGCGCGCGCGCGTCATAGCGAATGAGGCGACTGGCGGGCGCAAGGTCGCTCCAGTCGAACACACCGCTGTCGTCGTCGGCCCGCATGCTGCCCTGCAGCGCGTGGCCCCATATGAACGGCAAGCCCCGGCGGCCGGTGATGGCAACCGCCAGCTTCCGGCCCCTGACCCTGTCGATCGTCGTCCACTTGCGCGTAGTGCTCACCATGCGGGCATCCTGCGGTGGCGCCTGGCATCAGGCGGTATCGGGTCCGGCGTGCCGTGCCTGCCTGGCCACGCCCAGCAGTATGGCGTGCTCCCGGCGCAGCAGGCCGGCCAGCTCCGGCAGATCCGGCACGGCCCTGCGGCAGGCCACGAGGCCGAAATTCAGTTGCTCCCGGAAGCTCCAGGCCGTGACGTTGAGCCCGACGCCTTCCAGCAGCGGCCCCCCGGAATAGAGCTCCTCGACCTCGAAATCCGCCAGCGGCTGGCCGTAGCGCGGCCCCGGGACATTCGACACGATGAGGTTCATGGAGCGGGCGCCGCGTTCGGCGATCCGCAAATGCACCTTCAGGCGCTGGAGGACCGTGTAGAGCAGCGGCGGGATATAGCATGCCCAGCTGTGGAAGGTGTTTCTTCCGAGCAGGTCGAGCAGTTCCTTGCTGGCCGCCATCGCCTCCCGCGTTGCCGCATAGCGTCGGCGCGGATCCGCGATGTCGGTGCGCAGGTAGACCGTGACTCCGGAGGCCATGTTTCCGAACAGGCGCCGGGAGCCATCGCTCTCGACGCCGGCGGCGGGTACCGATGCCACGAGCGGCCGGTCGGGCAGGCGGTTTCGCGCAAGGAGGTAGTCGCGCAGCGCGCCCGCCGTCACCGCGAGCACCGCATCGTTCACCGTGCCGCCGAGGCCATCCCTGATCGCCCGGAAGTCCGCCAGGGCGAAGCGCAGGCTGGAGAAATCGCGCTGGCCGCACAGCGAGCGGTTGAATGGCGTGGAGGGCACGTTGCCCGGTAGCGCGATGTCGAGAGATTTCGCGCGGACGCGAAGGTAGACCTGGTGCAAGCTTGCGAGCGTCTTGCCGAGCAGCCCCGGCAGCCGCCTGATATCCCTCACCTGGTCGCGCAGCGCATCGACGATGAGCCGGCTCACCGAGGGAATCGGTTCGGGCCGCCAGGGTCCCGTGGCGGCGCCGTGCACATCCTCGCTGGCGGAACCGAGGATCCGTTCGATCTGGTTCACCGTGGCCCGGCCGTCGGCGATGGCGTGATGCACTTTCACGACGTACGCCACGCGGCCGTCTTGCAGGCCCTCGACCACCCACAGTTCCCACAGCGGGCGGGAACGATCGAGCGGATACGAGGAAACCTGGGCTATCACGTCGTCCAGTTCACCGGGGCAGCCCGGTGCCGGCACCGCCAGCCGGTGCACGTGCAGGTTGATGTCGAATTCGGGATCCTCGATGGCCACCGGATGGTGCAGGCCGAGCGGCACCCATACGATGCGCCGCCGGAAGCCCGGTATCGCGTCCAGGCTCGCGGCGATGGCCTGCCTGGTCTCGGCAAAACCGGGCGCGCGCTCTCCCGTGGGCCTGCCCACCAGGATTTTCAGTGTGTGCATCGGCGTCGTCTGCGTTTCCTGGTAGAGGAAATACGCATCCTGTCCGCTCAGCCGCAGCATGGGCGCCGTCTCCCGTGCCCGGTGGCCGTGATCACGCGCCCCTACCGCCGGCCATGCGCGAGTTGACGTCCAGGCACGCGGAAACGAGGGCGGTGGCGTACTCCGGCAGCCGGGCCGAGACATGACCCCCGTCGTATTCGTGCACCCGGGCGGCGGCAATCTCCTGCGCCATCCGTCGCTGCTCGGCCGGCGGGAACAGGCTGTCGCGCAGCGTGACCAGTACCGTGGTCGGCACCTCGATCTCGTGGAGCCAGTCGATGCTGCGAAACCGCGTGATCTCGCGCGCCGCGCCGCCGATCGCCCGCGGATTGTGGCCGCTGAATTCGCTGGCCGCCGTGCTGATCGGACCCCGCTCCCTGCCGCGCCGCCTGCGTGAGCCCAGTCGTCGTGACAATGCCAGCGGCGCGCGCAGCAGGCAGGCGTGCAGGTGCACCATGCGCAGCGTCGCCTCCATGAACGCGGGATAGAGCAGCGTCGATGCCTTGCCGTACTGGCGCGATCCCCAGTCCACGCCGGAAAGCACCATGCCGCCGATCAGTCCGCCATGAAGCCGCGCCATGTGCTGCGCCACCATGCCGCCCATCGAATAGCCCACGATGATCACCGGCGTGAGGCGCAGCCCGACGATCAGAGCGGCGACATCGTCGGCGCAGTGCTCCAGGGTAAAGCGTCGCCGTTCGAACGCGTCGCCGCCGTGGCCGCACAGGTCGGGTGCGATGACGCGGAAATGCCGGCTGAGCGGCGCGAAGGCGTGCATCCAGTTGAGCCCCGAGGTTGCCAGGAAGCCGTGCAGGAGCACGACGACCGGCGCTCCGGCGGGGCCGCTCGCTTCCCGGTAGCAAACGGTGCCTGCACCCACGTTTGCCGTGGCCAGCGGCGGCAGATCCAGGATGGCCGCGGATGACGTTCCAGCACTCGCCGGGTCTTGCTTCATGTCTACCCCACTCGCCGCAATGCGGTTGTTGGATCCCAGCGCGCATCTTGGCAATTTACCGGTGCCGGCGGCCAGCCTTAAACGCCGGGGCCTTCTGCTAAAATCATTTTAGCTGATCGACGTCAAGTCCTTGCGCGGCAATGGTCTGCGAGAATCCAGCCCCACGAGTCAGACGAGCGTCGGTCACGAGTCATGCTGCAGGTTTCCGAATCCGCCAACTTCTTCGTCAATGCCGAAACCGACAACGGCTACCAGCACACGGCCGGGCTGGTGATCCTGAGTGCCGACGAATCGCCCGATTTCTGTTTCGGGAAACTCAAGGCATTCGTCGAGGAGCGCCTTCGTCACGTCCCGCAGTTCCGCTGGAAGCTCAGGGAAGTCCCTTTCGGGCTCGATATGCCGTACTGGGTCGAGGACGAGAAGTACAGCATCGACAGGCACATCCACCGCGTCGCCGTGCCTGCGCCGGGCGACATGAAGGCCCTCACCGAACTTGCCGCCTTCCTGTACAGTCGCCGGCTCGACCGGGCGAAGCCGCTGTGGGAAATCTGGTTCATCGAGGGTCTGCAGGGCAATCGCTTCGCCATGCTGCAGAAACTGCACCATTGCATGATGGACGGGCAGGGCGCCCAGAAGATCGGCGAACTGCTGTGCGACTTCGAACCGGATCCGCCGCCGCGCTCGATTCACACCGGCTTGTCCGAAGCCAGGACCGGCGGTGCGCCCTCGGAGCTGGAAGTGTACGCCCGCACCGTGGGCAACCTGGCACAGCTGCCCTCGAAAGTCGGCAGGCACGTATGGTCGATATTGCGACCCGGCATCATGGCGCGCGCGCGGCCCGCTGCCGCCTCCTCGAAACGGCAGGAAACGAAGGCGCCCCTGCTCCCCTGCAACGGGGAGGTCGGCACGCAGCGGGGCTTTGTCTGCACGTCCGTGTCGCTGGCCGAGGTGAAGCGGATCAAGAACCGTTTCGACGTGTCGATCAACGACGTGGTGCTTGCGCTGACCGCAAGCACGATGCGCAGGTACCTGCTGGTGCACGGTGGCCTGCCGCAGGAGCCGGCACGTGTGAACATGGCCGTGTCCCTGCGCAAGGACGACGATTCGGCGGCGAGCAATGCGATCACCTCGGTGAACATCTGCCTGCACACCGACAAGGCGGATCCGCTGGAGCGGCTGCAGGCAATTCACGGGGAAACGGACGCCGCCAAGCGCATGGCCCGGGCGGGCGAGTCGTCGATGTACGACCTGATCAACTCCCTGCCGCCGTTCGCGCTTGGACTGCTCAACAGGGCCATGCGGCCGGAGATGGTGCGGGCCGTGATGAAGTGCAACTTCGTGGTTTCCAACGTCAAGGGCAGCAGCGTCCCGATGTACCTGGCGGGTGCGCGGATCGAGGCGATGTACCCGATCTCGCTGCTCGCCAACGGCATCGGCCTGAACTTCACGTGCGTCAGCTACGTCGACAACATCGATTTCGGCATCACCCACGACCAGGAGCTGGTACCGGACGCGTGGCAGATCGCCGCGGGCCTGCACGATGCGGCGCGCGAGTACCTTCGCCTGGCTGGCCCTGCGAAGGCCAGGCGCAAGGCGGTGGCGCCGCGGGACAGGCGTGCGGCGACGCGCAGCGGCGGGGCGACCAGGACGAAAGCCGCGTCGCGCCGGGGAAAGAGCGGAACTAGAGCCTGATCGCGCCGCTGCGGATGCCTTCGAACGTCGCCTCGTCGAGGACGCGGTAACGGCCTGCGGCTCCATCGCGAAAGTACAGCGGCGAGCCCGAGACCCCTGGATCGAAGCCCTGTCGCTGCAGTTCGGTCTTGCGCACCTTGAACGTTCCGGTCATGTCGATGCTCTCCACGACGCGCAGGAACACCGGGCGCGCGTAGGCGGGCAGTCGCTCGAGGTGACGGTAGAACTGCCCGCCCGAAAGATCGACTTCCGCCGACAGTGCAAGGGCTGCCATGCCCGCCCGTCCATCCGTCCCCGGCACCTCCACTCCGTAGGCCACGGCGAGTTGTATGCCCGGAAAACTGGCCAGCGTCTCCTCGACTTCCTGCGTGGAGACGTTCTCGCCCTTCCAGCGGAAGGAATCCCCGATCCTGTCCACGAAGTAGAAATTTCCCTCGCGGTCGCGCTTCAACAGGTCGCCGCTGCGAAACCACGCGTCGCCGCCCGCGCGCACGTCGCGCACAATCTTCCTGCGCGTGGCCTCGGCCGAAGTGTAACCCTCGAAGCGCACGAGATCGGACTTGCCGCCCGATATCCGGCCGAGCAACTCGCCGGTCTCGCCGATTGCGCATTCCACGCAGAGTCCGCCGGCATCGCGAACGTGCTCGTCCTTTTCCACGTCGTAGCGGACCAGCGTCGCGGTGATCCCCGGCATCACTTTTCCGATGGAGCCGGTCCGTCCCTGCAGGTTGACCAGCGTGACGTTGGATTCGGTGGCGCCGTAGAACTCGACCATGCGCTCGATGCCGAAGCGGCGCGTGAAATCCTCCCAGATATCCGGCCGCAGGCCATTGCCCACGGCATAGCGCACCTTGTGTCGCCGGTCGTATTCACCGGGAGGCTGCGTTATCAGGTAGCGGCACATCTCGCCGATGTACTGGAACGAGGTGGCGCCGCATTCCGTGACGTCCTGCCAGAACTGGCTTGCACTGAAACTGCGCCGCAGCACCAGGCGCGCGCCGGTCAGGAGCGCCGCGTTGACGCAGATCACGCCACCCACGGTGTGGTAGAGCGGCAGCGCGCAATAGAGAACGTCGTCGCGGTCGAATCCCGACAGGATGTGGTAGCTCCCGCCCGCCAGGAACCGCGCGTGGCTGAACCGCGCGGCCTTCGGCAGGCCGGTCGTCCCGGACGTGAAGATGTAGAAGAGCGGGTCGCCCGAGTCCAGTCC
>JAGPES010000046.1 GCA_018057015.1 Pseudomonadales bacterium
GCTCGACGAAGGCCATCGGGGCCGAGTCGCCGGGACGGAAGCCGCACTTGAGGATGCGGATGTAGCCACCCGGACGCTCCTTGTAGCGCGGGCCGAGCTCGGTGAACATCTTGCCCACGGCTTCCTTGCTGCGCGTGCGGCTGAACGCGAGGCGGCGGTTGGCCACCGAGTCGTTCTTGGCCAGCGTGATCAGCGGCTCCGCGTAGCGGCGCAGTTCCTTCGCCTTGGGCAGCGTGGTCCTGATCAGCTCGTGCTCGACCAGCGAGATGGCCATGTTGCGCCACATCGCGGTGCGGTGCGACGCGTTGCGGTTGAGTTGACGTCCTGCGGTACGGTGACGCATGTTCCTGGTCCTGTATCAGCGTGTTGCGCGCGCAACGATCAGTGCGCGCGGCCTTCGGTCTTCAGGCTCGCCGGCGGCCAGCTCTCGAGGCGAAGCCCCAGCGAGAGCCCGCGCGAGGCAAGCACGTCCTTGATCTCGGTGAGCGACTTCTTGCCGAGATTCGGCGTCTTCAGCAGCTCGACCTCGGTGCGCTGCACCAGGTCCCCGATGTAGTAGATGTTCTCGGCCTTGAGGCAGTTGGCCGAACGCACCGTCAGTTCCAGGTCATCGACCGGGCGCAGCAGGATCGGGTCGACCGGCTCGGTGCCCGCGCCGGCCTGCGCGACCGGCTCGCGGTCCTTCAGCTCGACGAACACCGAGAGCTGCTCGTGCAGGATCGTGGCGGCGCGGCGGATCGCCTCTTCCGGGTCGATCGTGCCGTTGGTCTCGAGATCGATGATCAGCTTGTCCAGGTCGGTGCGCTGCTCGACGCGCGTCGCCTCGACGTTGTAGGACACGCGGCGCACCGGCGTGAAGCTGGCGTCCAGCTGCAGGCGGCCGATCGAGCGGGTCTCTTCCTCGGTCTCGCGCGAATCCGCCGGCACGTAGCCGCGGCCGCGCTCGACCTTGATCTGCATCTTGAGCTGGCCGCCCGAGTTCAGGTGCGCGATCACGTGCTCCGGGTTGCGGATCTCGACATCGTGGTCGAGCTGGATGTCCCCGGCCGTGACCACGCCAGCGCCCTTCTTGCTCAGCGTCAGGGTGGTCTGCTCGCGGCCGTGCATCACGACCGCCAGGCCCTTGAGGTTCAGCAGGATGTCGATCACGTCTTCCTGCACGCCTTCGATGGTGCTGTACTCGTGCAGCACACCCTCGATCTCCACCTCGGTGACGGCGAAGCCGGGCATGGAAGAAAGCAGGATGCGGCGCAGTGCGTTACCCAGTGTGTGCCCGAAACCGCGTTCCAGCGGCTCGAGGGTCACCCGCGCGCGAGTGGCGGCAACCTGCTGCACATCGATCAGGCGCGGAGTGAGGAAATCGCTAACTGTTGCTTGCATATGACACCTGCAGGTTTGTTGCCGGACACGACCTTACTTCGAGTAAAGCTCCACGATCAGGTTCTCGTTGATCTCGGGGGAGAGATCGATACGATCCGGCACGCGCTTGAAGGTACCTTCGAGCTTGTTCGCGTCCACTTCGATCCACTCGGTGGCGCCACGTTGCGCCGCCAGCGACATCGCCGACTGGATGCGCAACTGCGACTTGGCACGCTCGCGCACCGAGATCACGTCACCGGCCTTCACCTGGTAGGACGGGATGTTCAGCTTCTTGCCGTTGACCAGGATCGCGCTGTGCGCGACCAGCTGGCGCGATTCGGCGCGGGTGGCGCCGAAGCCCATGCGGTAGACCACGTTGTCGAGACGCGACTCCAGCAGCTGGAGCAGGTTCTCGCCGGTCGCACCGCGACCGCGGGCCGCCGCCTTGTAGTAGTTGCGGAACTGCTTCTCGAGCACGCCGTAGGTGCGCCGCACCTTCTGCTTCTCGCGCAGCTGAACCCCGTAGTCCGACAGGCGGCCGCGGCGCAGGCCGTGCTGGCCGGGTGCCGTTTCCGTCTTGCACTTCGTGTCGAGCGCGCGAACGCCGCTCTTCAGGAAGAGGTCGGTGCCCTCGCGACGGGAGAGCTTGCAGGTAGGTCCGAGATATCTCGCCATTCCAGTTACCCTGATCGAAAATGATTACACGCGACGTTTTTTCGGCGGCCGGCAACCGTTGTGCGGTATCGGCGTGACGTCGGTGATGTTGGTGATCTTGTAGCCGCAGGCGTTCAGCGCGCGCACGGCGGACTCGCGGCCGGGGCCGGGGCCCTTGACCTGTACGTCGAGGTTCTTCAGGCCGTATTCCAGCGCAATGTTGCCGGCCTTCTCGGCGGCCACCTGCGCGGCGAACGGCGTGCTCTTGCGCGAACCACGGAAACCGGCACCGCCCGAGGTGGCCCAGCTGAGGGCGTTGCCCTGGCGGTCGGTGATCGTGATGATGGTGTTGTTGAAGGAGGCGTGGATGTGCGCGACGCCGTCCGCCACCTGGCGGCGGACCTTCTTCTTGACAACCTTCGATTGCGCAGGCTTTGCCATGTTGCTTTCCTGTGATTCCCGTGTCTTCGGGCCGCCACCGGCGGCCCGATGGATGCTACTTGCGGATCTGGCGACGCGGGCCCTTGCGGGTGCGCGCGTTGGTCTTGGTGCGCTGGCCGCGAACCGGCAGCCCCTTGCGGTGGCGCAGGCCGCGGTAGCAACCGAGGTCCATGAGTCGCTTGATGCTCATGTTGACCTCGCGGCGCAGGTCACCCTCGACCGACTGCCTGGCCACGGCGCCACGCAGCGCCTCGAGCTGGTCTTCCGACAGCGAGGAGATCTTCGCGGTCTCGGCGATGCCGGTCGACGCACAGATCTGCCTGGCGGTGGTGCGCCCTACCCCGAAGATGTAGGTCAGCGAAATCACCGTGTGCTTGTTGTCGGGTATGTTGACTCCAGCGATACGAGCCATTCAGATCACTCCACTAGGTGCCGGCCGGGCAGTCGCGAAAAAGCGCGCAAGTTTAGCCTCGGCTTGCTGTCAAATCAACCACGGCGCCTGGCGCCGCGTACTATTCCCACTCAGCCCTGGCGCTGCTTGTGGCGCGGTTCGACCTTGCAGATCACGCGCACGGCGCCCTTGCGACGTACGATCTTGCAGTTGCGACATATCTTCTTGACAGATGCCTGTACTTTCATCTCGGGTCTCCTTCCACACGCGCCTCAGCGGCGGCCAAAACTCTTCAGGTTCGATTTCTTCAGCAGCGAGTCGTACTGGTGCGACATCAGGTGCGACTGGATCTGGGACATGAAATCCATCACCACCACCACCACGATCAGCAGCGAGGTCCCGCCGAGGTAGAACGGCACGTTCCACACCACGACCAGGAACTGCGGCAGCAGACACACCGCGGCGATGTACGCCGCGCCGAACATGGTCAGCCGGCTGAGCACCCCGTCGATGAAGCTGGCCGTCTGCTCGCCCGGCCGGATCCCCGGCACGTAGGCGCCGGATTTCTTCAGGTTGTCCGCCACTTCCTTCGGGTTGAACACCAGCGCCGTGTAGAAGAAGCAGAAGAACACGATCAGCGCCGTGAACAGCACGATGTTGAGCGGCTGTCCCGGCCCGATCATGAAGGCCAGGTTCTGCAACCATTCCATGCCCGACGCCGACTGCCCGAACCACTGCGCGATCGAGGCCGGGAACAGCAGGATGCTGCTGGCGAAGATCGCGGGAATCACGCCCGCCATGTTCACCTTCAGCGGCAGGTGACTCGCCTGCCCCTGCACCACCCGCCGTCCGACCTGGCGCTTGGCGTAATTCACCGTGATGCGCCGCTGGCCGCGCTCGATGCGCACGATCAGGAAGATCACGCCCACCGCGATCGCCAGTATCACCAGCAGCACCAGTATGTTCAGCTCGCCCTGGCGCGCCTGCTCCAGCGTCTGCCCGAGGGCGGCCGGCAGCCCGGCCACGATACCGGCGAAGATCAGCATCGAGATGCCGTTGCCCACGCCGCGCTCGGTGATCTGCTCCCCGAGCCACATCATGAACATCGCACCGGCCACCAGCGAGACGATGGCCACGAAGACCACGCTGAACCCGCTGGCGTAGAACAGCCCCTGCGCCGACATGCCGACCGCCATGCCGCTGGCCTGCACCGCCGCGAGCAGCAGCGTGCCGTAACGCGTGTACTGCGTTATCTTGCGCCGTCCCGCCTCGCCTTCCTTCTTCAGCTGCTCGAGCTGCGGCGTCACCGAGGACATCAGCTGCACGATGATGGACGCCGAGATGTAGGGCATCACGCCGAGCGCCATGACGCTCATCCGCTCCAGCGCGCCGCCCGAGAACATGTTGAAGAGACCGACGATGGTCCCCTGGTTCTGGTTGAACAGCGCCTTCAGCTGGTCCGGGTTGATCCCGGGCACCGGGATGTGCGTGCCGATGCGGTAGACGAGCAAACCGAGAAGCAGGAACCGGATCCGCGCCCAGAGCTCGCCCAGGCCCGCCTGGTTCACCGCACCGATGGGCAGCTTTGCCATCAGTGTCGTGCCTCACGAGTTCGCATGCATTCAGAAAGCCTCCAAAGGGCTACTGGAAGGCGCGAACCGCAGGAAATGGCGGCCCCCATTTTCAAGGTTCGCAACGCATCAGTGGGCCTTTGGAGGCTTTCCCTTCGGGCGGGCCCAGAAGCGCCCCAGGTGGCGTTGCGCTGCTTGCAAAGGGCTACGGCCATTTGCTGCGCAGCGCGCCTTGCCGGATGACGCTTCTGGACCCGCTGTATGCATGCGAACTCGTGAGGCACGACACTAATCCTCGACCTTGCCGCCTGCCGCCTCGATCGCGCTGCGCGCGCCGGCCGTCACGGCGATGCCCTTCAGGTTGAGCGCCTTGCGCACCTCGCCCGAGGCGAACACGCGCACGCGCGTGATGTTGCGCGACACCAGGTTCGCCGCCTTCAGCGTGTCGAGGTCGACCACGTCGCCCTCGACCTGGTTCAGCTCCGCGCTGCGCAGCTGCGCCGTCACCCGCGCGATGCGCGAGGTGAAGCCGTATTTCGGCAGGCGCTGCTGCAGCGGCATCTGGCCGCCTTCGAAACCGGGACGCACGTTGCCGCTCTTGCGGGCTTTCTGGCCCTTGTGGCCACGGCCACAGGTCTTGCCCAGACCGCTGCCGATGCCGCGGCCGACGCGCTTGGGCGCGTGGCGGTGACCCGGGGCGGGGCTCAACGAGTTCAGACGCATCGTTTCATCGCTCATGATCATGCACCTTCAACTTTCAACAGGTAATTGACCCTGTTGATCATTCCGCGTACCGCCGGCGTGTCCTCGACCTGGACCGCGTGCCCGATACGGCGCAGTCCCAGCCCCTTGACGCAGGCGCGGTGGCTCTGGAGCCTGCCCGCGGTGCTGCGCACCAGCGTTACCTTGATCGTCTTTTCGTGGTTCGTCATGACCTGTGTCCTTTGCCTCAGCCGGTGATGTCGGCCACGCTCTTGCCACGCTTGGCCGCCACTTCCTGGGGCGAGCTCACGGACTTCAGCGCGGCGATGGTCGCACGCACCACGTTGACCGGGTTCGTCGAGCCGTAGCACTTGGCCAGCACGTTGTGCACGCCGGCGATTTCCAGTACGGCCCGCATCGCGCCGCCGGCGATGACGCCGGTACCCTCGGAAGCCGGCTGCATGTACACCTTGGAGGCACCATGCGCGGCCCGCACCGCGTACTGGATCGTGCCGCGATCGAGATCGACCTGGATCATGTTGCGGCGCGCGGCGTCCATGGCCTTCTGGATCGCGGCCGGCACTTCGCGCGCCTTGCCGCGACCGAAGCCGACCTTGCCCTTGCCGTCGCCCACGACCGTGAGCGCGGTGAACGCGAAAATGCGTCCACCCTTCACGACCTTGGCCACACGGTTGACCTGGACCAGCTTCTCCTGGAAGCCCTCGTTAGCACCTGAATCCTGCTGCTCGAACGCCATAGTCTTACCCTAGAATTCCAATCCGCCTTCGCGCGCACCATCGGCCAGAGCCTTCACGCGCCCGTGATACCGGAAGCCCGCGCGATCGAAGGCCACCTGGCTCACGCCCGCCGCCCTGGCGCGCTCGGCAATCAGCTTGCCGACCGCGGTCGCCGCTTCCACGTTGCCCGTGCTGCCACCGCGCAGATCCTTGTCCAGCGTGGAAGCGCTCGCGAGCACGCGGTCGCCCTCGGGCGAGATGACCTGCGCGTAGATATGACGCGGGGTCCGGTGCACGCTGAGACGGTACACGCCCAGTTCGCGCATCTTCGCGCGGCTGCGCCGCGCACGGCGCACTCTTGCTACCTGCTTGTTGATCATGTCTTTGGCCCTACTTCTTCTTCGCTTCCTTGCGATGAACGTTCTCGTCCGAATAACGGATGCCCTTGCCCTTGTAGGGCTCCGGCGGCCGGTACGAACGAATTTCCGCCGCCGCCTGTCCGAGCAGCTGCTTGTCCGCGCTCTTCAGCACGATCTCGGTCTGCGTCGGCGTTTCCGCCGTCACGCCCCTGGGCAGCGCGTATTCGACCGGGTGCGACAGGCCCAGCGTCAGGCTCACGGTGTCGCCCTTCGCGGCGGCGCGGTAACCGACGCCGATCAGCTGCAGCTTGCGCTCGAAGCCGCTCGACACGCCGACAACCATGTTGCCGACCAGCACGCGCATGGTGCCGGCCAGCGCGTCGGCCGAGGTTTCGGCGCTGCGCGGGGCGAAGCTCAGCACGTTGTCTTCCTGGGTCACCTGCACCGATTCGTGCACGGTCATCTCCAGGGAGCCCTTGCCACCCTTGACCGTGATCGCATTGCCGTTGAACGCCACTTCGACGCCCTTGGGCAGGATCACGGGATTCTTCGCAACTCTGGACATGGTTCTTACCTGTCGGTCAATTCGTCACATCAGAACACGGTGCAAAGGACTTCGCCGCCGACACCCGCGGCACGCGCGGCACGGTCGGTCATCACGCCCTTGCTGGTCGACACGATGGCAATGCCGAGCCCGCCACGCACTTTCGGCAGCTGGTCCTTGCCGGCATAGCGGCGCAGGCTCGAGCGGCTGACGCGGTCGATCTCGGCGATCACCGCCTTGCCTTCGAAATACTTCAGCGTCACCTCGAGAACCGGCTTGCCGTCCTCTGCGGTGACCTTGAAACCCGCGACATAGCCTTCGTCCCTCAGGACGCGTGCGATCGCGACCTTCTTGGTGGAGGAGGGCATCTTCACCGAGGGCTTCGCACGCGCCTGGGCGTTGCGAATGCGGCTCAGCATGTCCGCAATAGGATCCTGCATGCTCATATCGATTCCACCTCGCGTGGACTTACCAGCTGGACTTGACCAGGCCCGGGATGTCCCCGCGCATGGCCGCCTCGCGCAACTTGTTGCGGCCCAGACCGAAGCGGCGATACACACCGTTCGGACGGCCCGTGATTTCGCAACGGGTGCGCAGCCGCGACGGGCTCGCATCGCGCGGCAGCTTCTGCAGCGCCTGGATCGCGTTCCAGCGCTCCTCGTCGCCCAGTTTCGGGTCGCGGATGCTCTCCTTCAGCGCGGCGCGCTTCCTGGCGTACTTCGCCACGGTGCGCTGGCGCTTCTTCTCGCGCATGATCATCGACGTCTTGGCCATCTGAGACTTAACCCCTGAAAGGAAAGTTGAATGCCCGCAGCAGCGCGCGCGCTTCGTCATCGGTGCGCGCGGTCGTCGCGATCGCGATGTCCATCCCGCGCAGGGCGTCGATCTTGTCGTAATCGATCTCCGGGAAGATGATCTGCTCGGACACGCCCATCGAGAAATTGCCGCGACCGTCGAAGCTCTTCGCGCTGATGCCGCGGAAGTCGCGGATGCGCGGGATCGCGATGTCGACCAGGCGCTCGAGGAATTCGTACATGCGCTCGCGGCGCAGCGTGACCTTGCAGCCCACCGGCCAGCCTTCGCGGATCTTGAAGCCCGCGATCGAGGTCTTGGCCTTGGTCATGACCGGCTTCTGGCCCGAGATCCTGGCCATGTCGCCCATGGCGTTGTCCAGGATCTTCTTGTCGCCCACGGCCTCGCCCACACCCATGTTCAGGGTGATCTTGGTGATGCGGGGCACCTGCATCACGCTCTGGTAGCCGAACTCGCCCATCAGCTTGGGGACGATTTCGCTCTTGTAGATCTCTTTGAACCTTGCCATTGCCATTACCCGTCGATGAGTTCACCGGAGGAGCGGAACACCCGCACCTTGGTCTTGTCCTCGAGCACCTTGAAGCCCACGCGGTCGGCCTTGCCGCTCACGGGGTTCACCAGCGCCACGTTGGAGGCGTGCACCGACGCTTCCTTCTCGATGATGCCGCCGGCGGTGCCGAGCTGCGGGTTGGCACGCGTGTGCCGCTTGACCATGTTGATCCCCGCCACGACCACGCGGCCGTTCTCGAGCACGCGCGTGATCTTGCCGCGTTTGCCCTTGTCCTTTCCGGTGATGACGATCACCTCGTCATTGCGCCTGATCTTTGCCATTGCCTTGCCTCTTGCCGTTGCCGCCGTGCTCAGAGCACTTCGGGAGCCAGCGAAATGATGCGCATGAACTTCTCGGTGCGCAGCTCGCGCGTCACCGGCCCGAAGATACGCGTGCCGATCGGTGCCAGCTGGTTGTTCAGCAGCACGGCCGCGTTGTCGTCGAAGCGGATGATCGAACCGTCGGGGCGGCGTACGCCCTTGCGGGTGCGCACCACCACGGCATTCATCACCTGGCCCTTCTTGACGCGTCCGCGCGGGATCGCATCCTTCACCGTGACCTTGATCACGTCACCGACCCGCGCATAGCGGCGGTGCGAACCGCCGAGCACCTTGATGCACATCACGCGACGCGCGCCGCTGTTGTCCGCCACTTCCAGGTACGATTCAGTCTGAATCATGTTCTACTCCAACTCGCCAGTGCCGCCGCTGTCGCCCGTGCCGTGCGCCGCTCACGCGTCCACGCGCACGGGACGCTCGTCGATGCTCACCAGCGCCCAGGTCTTGGAGCGGGAGATCGGACGCGTTTCCCGTACCGTCACCAGGTCACCGGTGCGGCACTCGTTGTTCTCGTCGTGGGCGTGAACCTTGGACGAGCGCGTGATGTACTTGCCGTAAACGGGGTGCTTGACGCGACGCTCGACCAGGACGGTGACCGTCTTGTCCATCTTGTCGCTGACAACGCGGCCCGTCACCGTGCGCACGCTCTTGCTCGCTTCAGCCGTCATGGTCACTTACCTGCCTTTTCCTTGAGGATCGTCTTGACCCGCGCGATATCGTGGCGCTGGGCCTTCAACAGATGCGTCTGGCCAAGCTGCCCCGTCGCCTTCTGCATGCGCAGCTTGAAGCGTGCCTCGAGCAGGCGCAGCAGTTCCTTGTTCAGGTCTTCCACGGACTTCCCGCGCAGTTCGCTAACGTTCATCACATCACCGTTCTTTTCACGAATACAGTCGGAATGGGCAGCTTCGCGGCCGCCAGCGCGAGCGCCTCGCGCGCGAGCTCCTCGCTCACTCCCTCGATTTCATAGAGCACCTTGCCGGGCTGGATCTGGGCCACCCAGTACTCCACGCTGCCCTTGCCGGCGCCCATGCGCACTTCCAGCGGCTTCTTGGAGATCGGCTTGTCGGGGAACACGCGGATCCATATCTTGCCGCCGCGCTTGATGTGGCGGGTCAGCGCGCGACGGGCCGCCTCGATCTGGCGCGCCGTGAGGCGCCCGCGATCGGTGGTCTTCAACCCGAATTCCCCGAAGCTCACCTTGCTGCCACGCTGGGCCAGGCCACGGTTGCGCCCCTTGAACTGCTTGCGGAACTTTGTACGCTTCGGCTGTAACATCGCTTTCTGCTCTCGGAATTTTTTCGCCCGGCCTTACTTGGCCGCCAGCTGTGTTTCGCCCGGCCGGCCGATGACCTCGCCCTTGAACACCCACACCTTGACACCGATGATGCCGTAGGTGGTGAGCGCCTCGAAGGTCGCGTAGTCGATGTCGGCGCGCAGGGTGTGCAGCGGAACGCGTCCCTCGCGGTACCACTCCGTGCGGGCGATCTCGGCGCCGCCGAGGCGGCCGCTCACCTGCACTTTCACGCCTTCGGCGCCGGCGCGCATCGCGCTCTGCACCACGCGCTTCATCGCGCGGCGGAACATGATGCGCCGCTCCAGCTGCTGGGCCACGCCCTGCGCCAGGAGCTTCGCGTCGAGGTCGGGCTTGCGCACTTCCTCGATGTTGATCTGCACCGGGACACCCATGCGCAGCGTCAGGTCCTTGCGCAGGCGATCGACATCCTCGCCCTTCTTGCCGATCACGATGCCGGGGCGCGCCGTGTGCACGATGATGCGTGCCGTCTGCGCGAGACGCTCGATCACCACGCGGCTGACCGATGCGTTCTTCAGGCGCGACTCGATGTACGCGCGCGCCCTCAGATCCGTGATCAGGTTCTTCGCGTAGTTCTTGCTGTCCGCATACCACACCGAATTGTGCTTGCGGACGATACCGAGCCGAATCCCGGTAGGGTTGACTTTCTGACCCATCGTGTCTCCCGTTATGCCTCAGCGACCGGCAACTTTGACCGTAATGTGACAGGTGCGCTTCGCAATGCGATCTGCGCGACCCTTGGCACGCGGCATGATGCGCTTGAGCGTCGTGCCCTCGTCCACGAACACCGAGCTGACCTTCAGCTCGTCGACGTCGGCGCCCTCGTTGTGCTCCGCGTTCGCAATTGCCGAGTTCAGCACCTTGCGCACGAGCACGGCAGCCTTCTTGGTGCTGAACGCGAGCGTGTTCAGCGCCTCCTCGACGGGCTTGCCCCGAATCTGGTCCGCCACCAGGCGGGCCTTCTGGGCGGATATCCGCACGCCCCTGAGTTTTGCCATGACTTCCATCGTTGGACCCTCGCCCGCTGCGCTTACTTCTTGGTCTTCTTGTCGCCGGCGTGACCTTTGTAGGTACGCGTGGCGGCAAATTCACCCAGCTTGTGCCCGACCATCTCCTCGGAGACGTGTACCGGCACGTGCTGCTTCCCGTTGTGGACGGCGATGGTCAGCCCCACCATGTCGGGGGACACCATCGAACGGCGCGACCAGGTCTTGATCGGCCTCTTGTCGCCCTTGGCGGCTGCGACCTCGACCTTCTTCACGAGATGAAGGTCGATGAACGGTCCTTTCTTCAACGAACGTGGCACAGACTGAATCCTCTTGATCTGGTTCGCGCTGAACCGGAGCTGCCCTTATTTCTTGCCGCGGCGGCGCACGATCATCTTGTCGGTGCGCTTGTTGGACCGCGTCTTGTAACCCTTGGTCGGGGTGCCCCACGGGCTGACCGGATGACGGCCACCGCTGGTGCGCCCCTCGCCACCGCCGTGCGGGTGGTCCACCGGGTTCATCACCACGCCGCGCACCGTGGGGCGCACGCCGCGCCAGCGCTGCGCGCCGGCCTTGCCGAGCGAGCGCAGGTTGTGCTCCGAATTCGACACTTCGCCGATCGTCGCGCGGCAGTCCACCAGCACCTTGCGCATCTCGCCCGAACGCAGACGCAGCGTGGCGTACTGGCCTTCGCGGGCCACCAGCTGCACGCCGGCACCGGCGCTGCGGGCCATCTGCGCGCCCTTGCCCGGCTTCATCTCGATGCAGTGCACCACGGAGCCCAGCGGGATGTTGCGCAGCGGCAGCGTGTTGCCTTCCTTGATCGGGGCGTTCTCGCCCGACACCACCTCGTCGCCCGCCTTCAGGTTGCGCGAGGCGATCACGTAGCGGCGCTCGCCGTCGCGGTACAGCAGCAGCGCGATGTGCGCGGTGCGGTTCGGGTCGTATTCCAGGCGCTCGACCGTGGCCGGTATGCCGTCCTTGGTGCGCTTGAAATCCACCAGCCGGTAATGCTGGCGGTGACCGCCGCCCTGGTGGCGCACGGTGACGCGGCCGGCATTGTTGCGACCGCCGTTCCTGCCCTGCGATTCCACGAGCGCACGATGCGGCGCACCCTTGTGCAGGTCGCGGTTGACGACCTGCACCACGAAACGCCTGCCCGGCGAAGTCGGCTTCTTCTTTACGACTGCCATCTTCCCTGCTCCCGCTTAATCCGTGACCGTGAAGTCGATGTCCTGCCCGGACTCGAGGCGCACATACGCCTTCTTCCAGTCGGAACGCTTCGCCACACCGGTCTTGTTCAGCTTGACCTTGCCCTTGACGTTCAGGACGCGGACGCTGGAGACCTTCACCTTGAAGAGCTGCTCCACCGCCGCCCTGATCTCCGGCTTGGTCGCATCGCGCGCCACGCGGAAGGCGTACTGGTTCGCCATCTCGGTGGCTGCCGCGGACTTCTCCGAGACGTGCGGCCCGAGCAGGACGTTGAATACTCTCTCCTGGTTCATCCCAGCATCTCCTCGAACTTGCGCAGCGCCGCCACGGTGACCAGCACCTTCTCACAACCCACCAGGCTGACCGGATCCACGCCCGCCACGTCGCGAACCTCGACGTGGGGAATGTTGCGCGAGGCCAGGTACAGGTTGCGATCCACCTCGTCCGCGACGATCAGCGCGCGTTCCAGCTGGTAGCCGGCGAGTTGCTCGATCAGCAGCTTCGTCTTCGGCTCGGCCAGCGCGATCGACTCGACCACGACCAGGCGGTCCTGGCGCGCCAGCTCGGACAGGATCGAGCGCATCGCCGCGCGGTACATCTTGCGGCTCAGCTTCTGCGAGTGATCCTGCGGCACCGCGGCGAAGGTGACGCCGCCGGAGCGCCACAGCGGGCTGCGGATGCTGCCGGCACGGGCGCGGCCCGAGCCTTTCTGCTTGAACGGCTTGCGGCCGCCGCCACTCACTTCCGAGCGCGTCTTCTGCTTGCGGGATCCCTGGCGGGCGCCCGACATGAACGCGACCACGGCCTGGTGGACCAGGTCCTCGTTGAATTCCCGGGCGAAAGTCACGTCGGAAACCTGCACGGTTCCCGCGGATGCGTTGCCAGGAGCGGTGATACTCAATTCCATGCGCATATACCCCCAGGGATCCTCAGGCTTTCTCGGCCGGACGCACGATGACGTCGGCCCCCGGCGCGCCCGGGATTGCCCCTTTGATGAGCAGCAGATTGCGTTCGACGTCCACGCGCACGACCTCGAGGGTCTGCACGGTCACGCGCTCGTCGCCCATGTGGCCTGCCATTTTCTTGCCCTTGAACACGCGACCCGGCGACTGGTTCTGGCCGATCGAGCCGGGTGCGCGGTGCGAGCGCGAGTTGCCGTGCGTCGCGTCCTGCATGCGGAAGTTCCAGCGCTTGATCACGCCCTGGAAGCCCTTGCCGCGCGACTGGCCGGTCACGTCGACCTTCTGGCCCGCTTCGAAGGAGGAGACGGTGATCTCTTCGCCAACCGCGGGCGACTCGACGCCGTCGGCGAGACGAAGCTCCCACAGGCCGCGACCGGCGGCGACGCCGGCCTTGGCGAAGTGTCCGGCTTCCGGCTTGCTGACACGCGAGGCCTTGCGCTCGCCGACGGTGATCTGCACGGCGCTGTAGCCGTCGGTGTCGGCGGTCTTGACCTGGGTAACGCGGTTGGGCGTTGCTTCGACGACCGTGACGGGAATCGAGGTCCCGTCAGCGGTGAATACGCGGGTCATACCGGTCTTGCGACCGACAATACCAATAGTCATCTTGTCATCCTCAAGTGTACGGGGCTGAACCCTCTATGGCCGCACGCGAGCGTGCGTTACACATGCCCGGTCACGGCCGGGCAGGTCCCGGCATTCTCAACCGAGACTGATCTGCACCTCTACGCCGGCTGCGAGATCGAGCTTCATCAACGCATCGACGGTCTTCTCCGTCGGCTCGACGATATCCAGCACGCGCTTGTGGGTGCGGATCTCGTACTGGTCGCGCGCATCCTTGTTGGCGTGCGGCGAAATCAGGACCGTGAACTTTTCCTTGCGCGTGGGCAGCGGAATCGGTCCGCGCACCTGCGCACCCGTGCGCTTGGCCGTGTCGACGATCTCCTGGGCGGAAATGTCGATCAGGCGGTGGTCAAAGGCCTTGAGTCGAATTCGGATACGCTGATTTTGCATCTGACCACTGGGCTCCGGTTCAAACCTTCATCTGCCCCGTTGCGGGGGCAGTCAAAAAAGAAGCGGAATTCTATTTTCGAGCCTCCCGCGTGTCAACACAAATCGCGGGGGGCTCCAGAATTTCCAACTATTCACGCCGGCTTCAGGCTGTGCCCGCCTCCTGTGGGTCCGCATTCATGCATGCGGACAATTGCTCCTGTGGGTCCGCATTCATGCGGACAATTAATTGTCCGGCTGAAGCCGGACCCACATTGTCCGGATAAATCCGGACCCACACACAGGGACCATTGTCCGGATAAATCCGGACCCACACACAGGGACCATTGTCCGGATAAATCCGGACCCACACACAGGGGCCATTGTCCGGCCGAAGCCGGACCCACGGGTCACTCGATGATCTTCGCCACCACGCCCGCGCCCACCGTGCGACCGCCTTCGCGGATCGCAAAGCGCAGGCCTTCTTCCATCGCGATCGGCACGATCAGCGTCACCACCATCTGCAGGTTGTCCCCC
>JAGPES010000444.1 GCA_018057015.1 Pseudomonadales bacterium
GGACAGGTAGGCGATGAACACCGCCGCGGCGATGCCGCCGCTCAGGTTGTCGGCGCTTACCACCACGGCGAGCAGCGGCAGGCTGGGCTCGAGCACGGCGAGCCCCGCGAACAGCAGGTTGGTGAGCGCCACCAGCACCGCGCCCAGCACCAGCGGCCGCGCGATGCCGAAGCGCACCACCAGCACGCCGCCCAGCGCCGCCCCGGCGATGGTCATGAAGAAGCCGAAGATCTTGGTGACGTCGGCGATGTCGGTCTTGCTGAAGCCGAGATCCAGGTAGAACGGATTGGCCATCACGCCCATCGTGATATCGCTCAGCTTGTACAGGCTGATCAGCAGCAGGATCAACAGCGCCTCGCGCCCGTTGCGCGCGAAGAAATCCACGAAGGGCGCGATCACCGCATCGGACAGGAAGGCCAGCGCCCGCCCGAGCGGACCGCGGCGCCTCGAAGCGCCCAGCGCCTGCTCGACGCGCGCTTCCAGCGCCCGGGATGCGGCAGCCGCCGCATGGTCGGGCTCGCGCAACGCCAGCGTGGTGAGGATGCCGCCGGCCATCAGCAGCGCCATCACCCCGTAGGCCACCTCCCACGACGCGCCCTCGGCGAGGTAGAACGCGCCGGCGCCCGCCACCAGCAGCGCGATGCGGTAGCCCAGCACGTAGGCCGCCGCCATCGCGCCCTGGAACTCCGGGTCCATCGCCTCGATGCGGTACGCGTCGATCGTGATGTCCTGGGTCGCCGAGCCGAAGGCCACCAGCAGCGCGAACCACGCCACCAGCGCGAGATCGGCCACCGCATCGACCTGCGCCATCCCCAGCAGCCCGGCGGCGATCACCAGCTGCGCGGCCAGCATCCAGCTGCGCCGTTTCCCGAGCCAGCGCGTGAGCAGCGGCAACGCCACGCGGTCCACCACCGGCGCCCACAGCACCTTGATCGAATAGATGATGCCGATCCAGCTGAAGAAGCCGATCACGCTGCGTTCGACACCCACGTCGCGCTGCCAGCCCGAGAGCGTGGGCCCGATCAGCAGGAACGGCAGCCCGGCGCTGAAGCCGAGCCAGATCATCGCGAACACGCGCGGGCGCGTGTAGACCAGCAGTGCCTCGCGCCAGCTGCGCGCCGCGGTGGCGCGCGCCGGATCCTCAGTCACGGAAATTTTCGAACTGCAGCGGCACGTCGATGTCGCTCGCGCGCAGCAGCGCGATCACGTCCTGCAGGTCGTCGCGCTTCTTGCCGGTCACGCGCACCTGCTCGCCCTGGATCGCGGCCTGCACCTTCAGCTTCGCGTCCTTCACCATCTTGACGATCTTGCGACAGAGATCGGTGTCGAGCCCGTGCTGCATGGTGACGTCCTGTTTCACGACCTTGCCGGACTTCTGCACCTCGCCGGGCTTCACGGCGCGCGGGTCGATCTTGCACCTGGTCAGCGCGCCGCGAAGGATGTCGAGCATCTGCTCGAGCTGGAACTCGGCCTCGGCGTGCAGCGTGACCACGCGATCCTTGCGCTCGAATCCGGCGTCGACGCCCTTGAAATCGAAGCGTGTCTCGATCACGCGGCTGGCCTGGTCGACCGCGTTGGTGAAGGCGTGCAGGTCCACTTCGGACACCACGTCGAAGGACGGCATGTGGATCTCCTCTTGTCCGTATCGAATGCGTCGGGCGCGAACGCGGGCGCGCCGATCGTGGATAATGCCGCGATGACAGACGACGCGACTCCTTCCAATACGCCCGCCTGGCACGTGCTCGGCACGGGCTCGATGGCCTGCCTGTGGGCCGCCAGCCTCGCGGCCTGCGGACACGAAGTGAGCCTGATTGCGCGCGACCGCTCGCGGCAGGCAGCGTATCACGGCATAACGCTGGAATCAGCCGCCGGCGGCGAGCACGTCGAGCCCGCGCTGGAAACACGCGAATCGGCCTCGCCGATTGCGCAACTGCTGGTCTGCACCAAGGCATACGACGCGCTGGAGGCCCTCGCCGGCATCGCGCACCGGCTGGCGCCCGACGCGGCCGTGGTACTGCTGCAGAACGGCATGGGATTCCACGACGAGGCGCTGAATCTCGTCGGCAGCGCCCGCCTGTTCTGCGCGCTCAGCACCGAGGGCGCCTGGTGCCCGGCCCCTTTCCACGTGCGCCACGCGGGCCGTGGTGTCACGCTGCTGGGACGCTACCCGCGCGGGCCGCGCGGGGAAGCCGAGGCGCTGGCGCGCACGCTGCCCTCCCGGCGCCTCGAGATCCGCCCGGTCGAGGACATCGAGCACGAGATGTGGCGCAAGCTCGCGGTCAATTGCACGATCAACGCGCTCACCGCCGTGCACGGCTGCCCGAACGGCGCGCTGCTGGAGCCGGGCGCGGCGAGCCTGGACTTCGCGGCCCTGTGCACCGAGACGGCAATGGTGCTCGAGGCGCTCGGCCAGCATGAGATCGCCGCGGAACTCCCGGCCACCGCCGCCGAGGTCGCGCGCCGCACCGCCGCGAACCGCTCCTCGATGCTGCAGGACGTCGAGGCCCGCCGGCGCACCGAGATCGACTACATCAACGGTTTCCTGTGCCGGCGCGCCGAAGCCGCCGACGTGCCCTGCCCCTTCAACCGCGCATTGTGCGCGCGGATCCACGCGCTGGAGCAGAACTACCACGAGCTTGGTAGCGGCAGATGAATGCCCGCGCATGCGAATTCCGCGGATCCATTCCCTGTGGTCCTGAACCCTGTGGGCCTGAACCCAGTGGGCCTGAATCCTGTGGGCCTGCATGTTGTGGGCCTGCATGTTGTGGGTCCGAATTTATTCGGACTAGTGCCTTCGGGCAGGCAGCTGTCCGAATAAATTCGGACCCACAGGCGGTGACCCCACAGGAGGTGATTCCACAGGGGGTCAGCCCACAGAAGGTGATTCCAAAGAGGGTCAGCCCACAGGAGACCAACCGACCTGCAGTGTCATGGCACGGCCTGCTGCTGCTCGTCTTTCTGCTTTGCGCCAGCCTGGCACAGGCCGACGGGACGCCGCCGCAGCGCGTGGTGTCGCTGAACCTGTGTACCGACCAGGTCCTGCTGGCGCTGCTGCCGCGCGAGCGCATCGCGATGCTGAGCCAGCTGGCCGCGGACCGCACGCTGTCGTGGGCCGCGGCGCGCGCCGAGGGCATCGCGCGCTTCGACGGCTCGGTCGAGCGCATCGTGCAGCTGGACCCGGACCTGGTGCTGACCGGTTCGCAGGCATCGCTCAGCAGCGCCGCGGTGCTGAAGCGCCTGGGCTATCGC
>JAGPES010000445.1 GCA_018057015.1 Pseudomonadales bacterium
GCCTCACCACCGTGGAGTACGCATACATCGCCGAGGAAACCGGCAAGTCGCACCTCGCGCCGGAGGTGTTCAACTGCAGCGCGCCGGACACCGGCAACATGGAGGTGCTGGCGCGCTACGGCACGCTGGCGCAGCAGGAGCAGTGGCTGAAACCGCTGCTCGCGGGCGAGATCCGTTCGGCCTACGTGATGACCGAGCCCGACAGCGCCTCCTCGGATGCGACCAACATCAGCATGAGCGCGGTGCCCGATGGCGATGACTGGGTGCTGAACGGCGAGAAGATCTGGATATCCGGCGCCGGAGATCCGCGCTGCAGGATCCTGATCGTGATGGTCAGGAGCAGCCCCGGGGCCGCGCGCCACGCGCAGCACTCGCAGATCCTGGTGCCGATGGACACGCCCGGCGTCGAGGTGCTGCGCCCGATGCTGGTGTTTTCCACCGATGATGCGCCGCACGGGCACATGCACATGCGCTTCACCAACGTGCGCGTGCCGAAGGCCAATATCATCGCTGGCGAGGGGCGCGGCTTCGAGGTGGCGCAGGGACGCCTCGGCCCCGGGCGCATCCATCACTGCATGCGCGCGATCGGCATGGCCGAGAAGGCGCTGGAGCTGATGTGCCGGCGCGGCCTGTCGCGCACGGCCTTCGGCAAGCCGCTGGTTAAGCTCGGCGGCAACTACGACATCATCGCCAATGCGCGCATGGACATCGAGATGGCACGGTTGCTGTGCCTGAAGACGGCATGGATGATGGACACCGAGGGCGTGCAGCAGTCGCAGCACTGGATCTCGATGATCAAGACCGTGGCGCCCACGGTGGCGCTGAAGGTCATCGACGAGGCGATCCAGATGCACGGCGGCCTCGGCGTCTCGCAGGACACGCCACTCGCTGGCATGTACATGGGCGCGCGCACGCTGCGCTTTGCCGACGGCCCCGACGCGGTGCATCGCATGGTCGTGGCGCGGCACGAGCTGGCGCGCTTGCGCTGATCACGTTCACACGACAGGAGTTTCGACATGGCAGTGACGATGAACAAGGACAACGTACGCTCGCTCATCGGCAGCGAGCTCGGCGTCTCCGGCTGGATCCGCATCGAGCAGGCGCGCATCGACGCCTTCGCCGACACCACCGAGGACCACCAGTTCATCCACGTCGACCCCGGGCGCGCGGCCGCCACGCCCTTTGGCGGCACCATCGCGCACGGCTTCCTGACACTGTCGCTGCTGCCGCGCTTCATGGCGGACATCGGCGGCGGCATGGAAGACGCGATGATGGGGCTGAACTACGGCTTCGACAAGATCCGCTTCCTCGCGCCGGTGAAGGTGAATTCCCGCGTGCGGGCGCGCGCGAAGCTGCTCGACGTGCAGGAAAAGGCACCGAAGCAGTTCCTGATCAAGCAGGAGATCACGGTGGAGATCGAGAACGAGAGCAAGCCGGCGCTGGTCGGCGAATGGCTCACGATGGTGATGGTGCGCTGAGCGTGCCGTGATTGTGCGTCCATTGCAGGAGACAGGGACATGAGCATCCGTTACGAGGGCAGGGTGGCGATAGTGACCGGCGCGGGCACCGGGCTCGGGCGTTCGCACGCGCGGGCCCTCGCGGCGCGTGGCGCGAAAGTGGTGGTGAACGATCTCGGTGGCGCGCGCGACGGCACCGGGCGCTCCAGCGCCGCGGCCGAGAGCGTGGCCGCGGAAATCCGCGCCGCGGGCGGCGAGGCCATCACCAACGGCGCCAATGTCGCGGACTACGCCGAGGTGCAGGCGATGGTGCGCCAGGCCATGGACGCCTGGGGTCGCGTCGATATCCTGGTCAACAACGCCGGCATCCTGCGCGACAAGAGCTTCTCGAAGATGGAGATCGAGGACTTCCGCGCGGTGACCGAGGTGCACCTGATGGGATCGGTGCACTGCACCCGGGCGGTGTGGGAGATCATGCGCGCGCAGCAATACGGGCGCATCGTGATGACCACCTCCTCCAGCGGCCTCTACGGCAATTTTGGCCAGAGCAACTACGGCGCGGCCAAGATGGCCGTGGTCGGACTGATGAACACGCTGGTGCAGGAGGGCGAGAAATACGGCATACGCGTCAACGCGGTGGCCCCGGTGGCGGGCACGCGCATGACCGAGGGCCTGCTGGAGCAGCGCGCCTTCGAGTTGTTCACGCCCGAAGCCGTGACGGCCGGCGTGCTGCTGCTGTGCGCCGAGCAGGCGCCCAACCGCATGATCCTGTCGGCCGGCGCCGGCGGTTACGCGAGCGTCCATATTTACGAAACCCCCGGCATCCATCTGGCGCCGGGGGAGCAGACACCGGAAAATGTGCTCGCGGGACTCGCCGCCATCGAAGACCGCAGCGGCGAGCAGGAGTTCCTGCAGGGCTACCAGCAGAGCATCAAGTTCGCGGGCCGGGCGGCCAAGGCGCTCGGTATCGAGTTCTGATGCTTTTGTTGCACCCGTCGGGATCGGCAGTGGATTCGCGCAAGACTGGCCGAGGGGCCGGGGGCCGGTAGTACTGCGGCAGACCGTGCGCCGCAGGGATGCGGCGCTCGAGCCTACAGGGATGTATTCACGGCGTGTCTGCGGCTGTACTACCGGGCACCGGTCCCGGACGCACAGACCACGAATTCGGCGCTTGTTTTCAAACGTTCAGGAGATTCAGAAAATGTCGGACGCAGTCATCGTATCAGCGGCACGCACGCCGATCGGCAAGGCCTATCGCGGCCTGTTCAACAACACCGAGGCGCCCACGATGGGGGGACTGGCGATCCGCGCCGCGGTCGAGCGCGCGGGCGTGGATCCGGCCGAGATCGACGACGTGATCATGGGCTGCGCGATGCCGCAGGGCACCACCAGCCTGAACATCGGGCGCATGTCCGCGCTGGCCGCGGGCCTGCCCGTCACCGTGAGCGGCATGACCATGGACCGCCAGTGCTCCTCGGGCCTGATGGCGATCGCCACCGCGGCCAAGCAGATCCTGCACGACGGCATGCGCATCGCCGTGGGCGGCGGGCTGGAACAGATCAGCCTGGTGCAGAACGAGCACCAGAACGTGTATCGCCGCATCGATCCGCGCCTCAAGGCGCTGCACGAGCACATCTACATGCCGATGCTGCACACCGCGGAAGTGGTCGGCAAGCGCTACGGCGTTTCGCGCGAACAGCAGGACGAGTACTCGCTGCAGAGCCAGCAGCGCACCGCGGCCGCGCAGGCGGCCGGCCTGTTCGCCGACGAGATCATCCCGGTCACCGCCTC
>JAGPES010000446.1 GCA_018057015.1 Pseudomonadales bacterium
CGCTGCTCGATCACGCGGCGACGCTGCTCGGCGCGAGCGAGCCGCGGGAATTCGCCTACGGCGCGGACGTGCCGGATGCCCTGATACGCCTGCCCGGTGGCGCGCAGTGGCATGCGCGGGACCCGCGCACGGCGCTGGCGCTCGGCGCGAGCCTGGGACACACGCTCGGGTTGCTGCCGCTCGCGCTCCCCGGGGACGATGCCCACTACCGGCTCGCCGAGGCGCGCAGCGAGGCCGCGATGGCCGAGGAACTGCAGTTGCTGCCCGGCGAGGCGCCGCCGGACTACGGCGGCATGTCGCCCGACACCATGGCCGCGCTCGCGAGCAATGCCACGCCGCCCGGCACGCACGTCGATGCCTTCCCGCTCCACCTGCTCAGCACCGGCGCGCTGGCCTACCTGCGCGCGCGCACCGGCGTGGATGCCGTGGTGCAGCGCTTCAGGCCCAACCTGCTGGTGCGTTCCGTCGACGCGCGCGCGGCGCCCTGCGAGGACGACTGGGTCGGGCGCCGCCTGGCCATCGGCGAGGCCATCGTGCGCATCGACAGCCGTACCGTGCGCTGCGGGATGCCGGCGCGCGCCCAGGCCTGGTGCGGGCTCGCGGCGCAGCCGGCTATCACCCGCGCGCTGGTCGAACTGTGCGGACGCCGGCTCGGCGTCAACGTCCTGGTCGAGCGCGAAGGACAGGTGCGCACGGGCGATGCGCTGCGCCTGCTCGCGGATTGAGCCCGGGCGGGACACCATTCACGACCACGGAGAAACGCGATGGAGATCACCCACATCAATCCGCCCGCGCTGGCGCCCGCGCGAGGGTATTCGCAGGTGGTGCGCGTGCGCGGCGGCAGCACCGTGCATGTCGCGGGGCAGGGCGCCTACGACGCCGAAGGGCGCTTGGTCGGGCCGGGCGACTACCGTGCGCAGGCGCGCCAGGCCTTTCGCAACGTGGCCGCCGCGCTGGCCGCCGCAGGCGCGCGCCCGGAGCAGGTGGTCAGCAGCACCATGTACGTGAAGGAACTACGGCCCGAGGCGCTGGAAGCCTTCGTGCGCGGCATGAACGAGGCGCTGGACGGCCGGCCCTTTCCGCCGCATGCCTCCACCCTGGTCGGGGTGCAGGCGCTGGCGTATCCCGACATGCTGGTCGAGATCAGCGCGATCGCGGTGATCGAAATGTGCCCTGACCAGGCCGCGGCAGGCTAGCGCGGAGATCGGCCGGCTCATCCGGGCCGATTTCGCCACGCGCGCGAGCCGCGGCAATCTCGCCGACGAGGCGCGCGAGGGCGAGGTGTGCGTCCTCGCCGGGAGCGCGCCGGATACCGCCCGGGCTTGACGTGGGTCCGGCTTCAGCCGGACATTTGCCATGACGAAGCCGATGTTCGATTGCGCTCGAACCCGGGTTGCGCAGCAGTTTCGATCGGGAAGGGGGTGTCATGAGCCACGAGGCGCTGATGCGCGATTATTACCGCACCTACAATAGCGAGGATCCCGCAGCGCTGCGCGCCTTCTATCACGAGGACGTCGTGCTCGTCTCGGCGCAGGGCGAGATGCACGGCCCCGATGCCATCCTCGATAGCTACCGCTTCCTCACCGGCCAGTTCCTCGACCGCATGACGCCCACGCACATCGCGGTGGACGGCGATACCGCGGTGGTCGCGATCACCGACCGTTTCACGGCCAGGGTCGACGTGGCGGATTTCATGGGCGTCGCGCTGAAGAAGGGCGAGAGCCTCGACCTGTCGCTGCGTGGAACCTACACCATCGACGGCGGAAAGTTCCGCCGCATCGTGATCGAGCCGGTGTAGCGGAAATCCGGCGCGACCATGCCCCGACAATATTCACGCCACGAGGACCCGCAATGACGACCACCACGCAACGACATACCCCGGACGCCGGCGCGCTGCCGCTCGCCGGCAAGAGCGCCCTGATCACCGGAGGTTCGGGCGGCATCGGTTCTGCCTGCGCCGAGGCGTTGCTGCGCGACGGTGCTTCGGTGACGCTCAGCGCGCGCCGCGCGGAGCTGCTCGAGGCGACGCGCGACCGCCTGCAGCCGCTGGTGCGCGAAGGGGCCCGGCTCGGGATCATCGCCGGCGACTCGCTCGACCGGGCGCACGTGAAGGCGGCAATCGCGCTGGCCTGCGCCCACACCGGCACGCTCGACATCTGCATTCCCACGGTGGGCGGCGGCGACATCAAGCCCTTCCTGCTGCACGACGAGACCAGCTTCCTGAAAGAGATCGAGCTGAACGTGACCTCCGCATTCCTCGTCATCCGGCACGCGACGCCGATCATGGCGCGCGCGGGCGGCGGCAGCATCGTGTGCATCTCCTCCGAGGCGGCGAAACTCTCCTTTCCGTGGCTCACTGCCTACGTCACCGCGAAGTGCGCGCTCGAGGGCATGGTGCGCGCGCTGGCCGAAGAGCTGTCGCGCTACCGTATCCGGGTCAACGCCGTGCGCCCCGGAACCACGCGCACGGAGGCGACCAGCATGATTTATGCCGACGCCGAGACCTACCGCCGCTTCGCCGAGGAAAAGCCGCTCGGGCGACTCGGCGAGCCCGAGGACGTCGCGGCCGGGGTGCGCTATCTCGCTGGCCCGGAGTCGTCGTGGGTCACGGGGCAGAGCTTCGCGATCGATGGCGGCAACGAGCTGCGCAAGGCCGCCGACATGGCGCCGCTGGTCGAGCAGATCTACGGCGCCGAGGTGTTCGCCAAGGTGTTGCGCGGCGAGGATCCGATGGCGCCCGGACAGCCGGACACGCTGCGTCCCGGGGACGAATGCTGAGGCGGTTCAGTGCGTGCTGGCGCGCTCGGCGCCGATGCCGGTGTTGGCGCGCACGCTGAGCTCGGCGAAGGCTGCCTCCGCACCAGACTGTGCGCGCGTCAGTAGCGTGCCCAGCACCGCGCCGAGGAAGCCCAGCGGAATGCTGAGGATGCCGGGGTTTTTCAGCGGGAACAGCGGTTCGTGCGCGATCAGCGCGCCGGGTCCCGTGCCCATCACGCTCGGGCTGAGCGCGATCAGCACGATCGAGCCCGCGAGCCCGAACGCCAGCCCGCATACCGCGCCACCGGTGTTGAAGCGACGCCAGAAAAGAGACAGCACGATCACCGGCAGGTTGGCGCTGGCCGCGACCGCGAAGGCGAGCCCCACCAGGAAGGCGACGTTGATGCTCTGCAGGCGGATCGCGAGCCCGATTGCCAGCGCGCCGACCACCAGCGCGGTGATGCGCGCCACGCGCACTTCCTCTCC
>JAGPES010000448.1 GCA_018057015.1 Pseudomonadales bacterium
GAGTATTACGGTATGGAAATCACCAAGTCATGTAGGCAGCGTTGATATCGAATGTGCCGTGAAGCGAAAGAGCGAGTTCTTCCTGTGGCAGACATCCGTTAGCTCTTAAGGAGTGAGAGATAGGGATTGTTCGGGGGAAGCTGCTCGAAAAATCCATGTGGATTGTCGAGCAGGTAGCCATGCAGTCGCCGCGACTTGCGTTGGCCCGTGACCTCGCATGTCCAGATGTTCAGGCCACTGTCCTGCTTGCGATGGAGTTGCAGCTTCTCGAACCGCTTCTGCAGCCACCGCCAATCAGCCATGCCCTCCTGCTTGGCGAGAAGGGCCGTCTGCGGATGCTCCTGCGCGTAGCGCTGGAATACCCCGGGGCTGACCAGGTATGCGGTGTCCGCAACGGTATGTACCAGCGCCTTCGCGTCATTGATGATGAGCTTGCGCGATCGGATGGCCCGGATGAGCCATTCGATGAAGTGCTCGCCCGAGGGTTCTTGCGCGTGACCGCTCGCCTCGGGGGCGGCGTGCGTCGGAGTCAGCGTCTTGGCGGCGGTCTGGCCGGCTGGCTTCGCGAAGGCCGACGCCATGGCATCGGTGGCGGTAGGCTCAGAAGCGGCGAACAGTTCGAGTAGCGCATCCACTCCGTCCGCGGCGGTCGGCTCGGCAGGCGGATCCCTTGCCGTTGACCCACTGGTGGCAGGCGGCGACAAATGCACGGGGGTCTCAATACGCATGCCTGCCACGCCCGGCGCGTCGGCCGTGGCGCTGGCCGGTTCCGGTGCGGTGTCCTGCTCCACTTGGACCGTACCGTCGTAGGGTGCGGGCCGTTCGGCCGATTCCCAGATCAGAGCGGGCGACAGCTTGAGGAAGGTGAAGCTGTGCGACCAGCCTGTGTCGCTGGTGACGGTCGCCTTCCAGATGGCCTTGCCATCGGCCGTCGCTTGCGCGATCCCGTGATCCTGCAGCACATTGAACACCGACGTGTTGTTGGCCGGGATGCCGTCCACGCCTTGTGCCAGCAGATGGGCGCGCAGCTTGTCGCTGACCGTCTTGCTGACCAACCACAAAGCATCCTGCGTCAACCACCCGTCCGAGGCCTGGGGCTGGTTGAGCTTGAACTTGTGGCGCGACGATCAGGGTGAGAGAGCGCGACGATCAAGGTGAGAGGAGTGATCGCGGCGAGGCGATCATGCCGGTGTTGATTGACGCTGGCAAGGGTCATGGGTGCGGTTGATTGTCGCGCGGCGACACCGGCGCGACGTTCTTCGATGTCGCGTAGTGAGCGGGCCGTCCTGGTCCGTGCTGCTTGCGATCGATGGCGGTGCGACGCCGGTAGCTCTCGACGTTCATTTCGAAGATGGTCGCGTGGTGCACGAGGCGGTCGACGGCGGCGAGCGTCATGGCCGGATCTGGGAAGATCTTGCCCCATTCGCCGAACGGCTGGTTGGCCGTAATGAGCAGCGAGCGACGTTCGTAGCGTGCGCTGATGAGCTCGAAGAGCACGCTGGTCTCGGCCTGGTCCTTGCTGACGTAGGTGATGTCATCGAGGATCAGCAGGTCGAAGCGATCGAGCCGATGGAGGGCCGCTTCGAGGGCGAGCTCGCGCCGCGCGACCTGGAGTTTTTGCACCAGATCCGAGGTGCGCATGAACAGCACCCGGTAGCCCTTCTCGAGCAGGGAGAGGCCGATGGCGGAGGACAGGTGCGATTTGCCGCCGCCGGGTGGGCCGAACAGGATCACGTTGGCGCCTTGGGCGAGCCAGGCATCCCCGGCGCACAGCGCCGCGACCTGCGCCCGGGAGATCATCGGCACGGCCTCGAAGTCGAAGGTGGCAAGCGTCTTGCCGGCGAGGAGTTTGGCCTCGCCGAGGTGGCGCTCGAGGCGGCGCCGGTCGCGCTCGGCAAGCTCGTGCTCGATCAGCGTGGCCAGGAAGCGTGCCGCCGGCCAGCCTTCCTTGTCCGAGCGTTCACACAGACTTGCCCAGAGATGGCGCACGGCCGGCAGGCGCAGCTCGGTGAGCAGCAGGTTCAGCCGCGCGGTGTCGATGGGGGTGGCGGTGTTCATGCCGCTTCTCCCGGGGCGTGGACCAAGGCCTCGTAGGCCGACAGGGGCGCGAGCTGCACGGACACGTGCGGCAAGCGGGCCGGATCGGGAGCGAAGCGCGCCCGCAGGGCGTTCAGGTCGGGCAAGGCTCCGGCCTGTAGATACGAGTCCAGGAGCCCGGCGAGCTCGGCCTCGCAACCGCGCTCGTGGGCGAGGCTGAGCAGCTCGACGCTCATCTTGCAGGCCACGCGCTCGCCGTGCTGCTCGCACAGCCACTCGAATATCCTGCGGTAGGCCTCGCGCGGGAAGAGCTCATCGCGGTAGACGAGGTTCATGAGCGCCATGGGCTTGCGGCGCAGCGAGTGGATGACGTGGCGGTAATCGACGACGTGCCCGTGCTTGCCGTCCGGTCCCGCCCGCCCGCGGCGCAGCCTCATCAGCGGCGTGCCGCCGATCAGCAGTTCGACCCGATCATCGTAGAGCCGGGCACGCAGCCGATGTCCGATCAGGCGTGAAGGCACGGTGTAGAACACCTTGCGCAGCGTGAAGCCGCTCCAGCGCGTGACGTAGACGCGCGTCTCCTCGTAATCGCTGGTGCGCGAGGGCGGGAGCCCCTGCAGCACGGCGCGCTCGGCCTCGATCCGCGCGGCGTTGCGCGCGTTCTTGCGGCTGACGAGCTCGCCGATGAAGCGCCGGTACTCGGGCAGGTCCTCGAAGTTGCGCGTGCCGCGCAGCAGCAGTGCGTCGCGCACAGCGCTCTTCAAGTGTCCGTGCGGGCTCTCGATCGCGCCGTTCTCGTGGGCGAGGCCGCGGTTGTTGCGGGTGGGCTCCATGCCATAATGCGCGCACAGGGCCTCATAGCGCGCCGTCAGATCCGCGCGCGCCTCGGCGTTCAAGTTGCGGAACGCGGCCGAGAGACTGTCGCTGCGGTGCTCGCGCGGAGCCCCACCGAGCGTCCACAGCGCCTCCTGCAGCCCCTCGGCCAGCGCCACGTAGCTCTCCCCGCCCAGGATCACGTGCGCGTGCTCGAAGCCCGAGCAGGCCAGGCGGAAGTGGTAGAGCCGGTGATCGAGCGGCTCGCCGGCAACGCACACGCCCAGCTCCGCCATCTCGGTGAAGTCGGAGAGCCCCATGCGCCCCGGCTCATGAACCTGGCGGAACACGATCTCCTGCTCCGCGCCGTGCTGGGCGCGC
>JAGPES010000447.1 GCA_018057015.1 Pseudomonadales bacterium
ACCAGGCTGCCGCCGAGGGCGAGCAGGGTGAGGCACAGGGTTGCGATCCAGAGTTGCTTGATCAGGGACATGGCGGGCGGCTCCGGAGAGGGCGTTGCGGGTTCATTGTTGAAGGTCCAGACCTTCGGCGCGCATGCGCTGCAGCACGCTGCGCCAGCGCGAGAGGCGGGCAGTGGGGTCGGCGGAGCTGGTGCTCGCGCCCTGTACCCAGAGCCCCTCGCTGGTGAAGCTGAAAATCGGGAACAGATCGGGGCGGCGGCTGGCGGGACGGATCTCGCTCACCAGATTGTCGAGGATGAGCGGTTCTGCGTCGGGCGTCGGGTAGTAACCGAGCACCATATGCGCTTGGGATACTTTGCTCTGCGGTCCGCCGATGCGGGCGCGAACGTAAATCAGGCGAAGTCGCTCGGAGGATATGCCGGAAATCAGCAAACTGGCATACTTCGCGATCGCAAAATCTTCGCAGTCTCCTGCGCCGAGCGCTATCGACTCCAGCGGTGTGGCCCAGTAGTCGGCCTCCTTCCACACCTTGATGTCATCGTCAAAGCGCAGGCGGCGGTTGAAGAACGTATTTACCCGCGTCAGCCGCTCGCGCTCGTCATCGATCGTCGGATCGAAGATCAGCGCCCGCCAGTCACGCACGGCGGCTGCGACTGCCTCGCCGTAGCGCGCGCGGGCAATCTCCTCCATGCGTGCGCCGTCTGCCGACGCCAGCACGAGCGACAGGCTGCCGACGAAGGCGGCGAGTGCGGCGGCTTGATACAGCCGGCGAAGATGGGCGAGGAGGGCGTGGAGCATCGGCGGGCGCGGTGGGGCTGAGCCCGATTATGGGCGATTCGTGCCTGCGGGGTCGCCGGCAGCAGGTTCGTGGCGTGACCTGGCACACGGCTGCGGCAACAAGTTGATGCCTTTTGTGCAAAGCGTCACTCGGGGCGCGTTTGAGTGCCCGGAGCACCCCCTGAATCTTGATCTAATGACGTAACCGCGGCCTCAGTGTGCCGCGTCGATAAGGACTCGAACAACATGGACCTCCACAAGAACCTCCGCCGCACCTGCGTCATCGCAGTGCTTTTCGCGCTGCACGGCACGGCGCTGGCGGAATCGGTGCCTGCGGCATTGCGCGAAGCCGCGCTCAAGGCGGTCGGTACGAACCCCGAAGTGCAGGCACGCTGGCACGCCTTCCAGGCCGCGGGCGCGGAACAGGATGTGGCGCGCGGCGGCTACCTGCCGCAGATCGACCTCAATGCCGGTGTCGGCCGCGAGCGCCAGGACCTCCCGGGCGAGGCGACCGAGCGATATACCCGTCGCGGCGCGGCGCTGTCGCTCAACCAGATGCTGTACGACGGTTTCCTCACCCGCAGCGAGGTGTCGCGCCTGGGTTTCGCCCGCCTGGCGCGCTACTACGAGGTGGTGGATGCGTCGGAGACGGCCGCGCTCGAAACCGTGCGCGCTTACGCCGACGTACTGCGTTATCGCGAACTGGTGCAGCTCGCCAAGGACAACTACGTCGAGCACCGGCGGGTGTACGACCAGATCGCCGAGCGCACCGCGGCAGGGGTGGGGCGTCGGGTCGACCTCGAGCAGGCCAGCGGCCGTCTCGCGCTCGCCGAATCCAACCTGCTGACCGAGGTGTCGAACCTGCATGACGTCAGCGCACGCTACCTGCGCCTGGTCGGCGAGGCGCCCGCGGACGCGCTGCCGGCGCTGCCCGACCGTCTCGTCGGTACCGATGGCCTGCCGCCGACGGTCGCGGACGCGGTCAAGGCCGCCCTCGGCGCCAGCCCTGCGCTCGCCGCCGCCATCGAGAACGTGCGCGCCGGCCAGGCCGATATCGAAGCCCGCCGTGCCGCCAATCACCCACGCGTCGACCTGCGCGCACGCCAGTCGGTGGATCACAATCTGGATGGCATCGATGGACGGTCGCGCGAGGGCGTGGTCGAGGTCGTGCTCAACTACAACCTGTTCCGCGGCGGCTCCGACCAGGCGCGCATCCGCCAGGCTGCAGAGTCGCTGAACCAGGCGCGCGACCTGCGCGAGAAGGCCTGCCGCGACATCCGCCAGACCCTGTCGATCGCCTACAACGACAGCCAGCGTCTCCAGGAACAGATCGGCTATCTCGACCAGCACCAGCTCTCGATCGCCAAGGCGCGCGAGGCCTACCGCCAGCAATTCGACATCGGCCAGCGCACCCTGCTCGACTTGCTCGACACCGAGAACGAGTACTTCCAGGCCCGCCGCGCCTACACCAGCGCGCGCTACGACCTCGCAATCGCCGAGGCGCGCACGCTGGCCGGGATGGGGCGCCTGCTCAACACGCTGGAGGTGGCGCGCAACGATCTGCCGACGCCGGCCGAGCTCGGCCAGGATCGCAGTGGCGTCGATGCGGCCGAGCTGTGCCCACCCGAGGCACCGACGCCGCTGCAGATCGACAAGGAGGCACTGTTCGCTGAGGCCATGCGCGAGGCGGGCGCAGGCCGTGCCCCGGCCCCCTCGGCGCAGCCGACGACACCCCAGCGCGACTGAGCGCGCGCTGTCCCGTCAGCGTCCCCGAAACACCGGCGGCCGCTTGGCCAGGAACGCTTCGAGGCCTTCGCGGTAATCCTCGGTATCGAGGAACGCGAAGGCCTCGCGCTTTTCGGCGTCGCTCAGTGCGCCGCCGTCCATCAGCCGCTTCACCCACTGCTTGTGCCAGCGCGCCACCAGCGGCGCGCCTGCGCAGATGCGCGCCGCGCATGCGGCCGCTTCCTCGAACACCTTCTCGTCATCGACCACGCGCGACAGCAGGCCCTTCTGCAGTGCCTCGCGCGCGTTCAGGATGCGCCCCTCGAGCAGGATCTCCAGCACCACTGCCGGCCCCACCAGCGCCAGCAGGCCTGCCATCTCTCCCGGATACATCGAGAACCCCAGGCGGTTGATCGGCGCGCCGAAGCGCGACGATTCGCCGGCGATGCGGATGTCGCAGCAGCCGGCGATCTCCAGCCCGCCGCCGACGCAGGCGCCGCGAATGGCGGCCACCGTGGGCACGGCGCAGTCGCGGATCGCGTTCAGCGCGGTGGCCACCAGGTCCTCGTGGTAGTGCAGCGCGTCCTCGACGTTGGCGCGCACGCGCAGGAACTCCTCGATGTCGCCGCCGGCGGCGAAGGCGTCGTCGCCGGCGCCGCGCACGATCACGCAGCGCACGCTGTCGTCGCCTGCAATCTGCGCCATCGCTGCGGACAGGCCGCGCCACAT
>JAGPES010000449.1 GCA_018057015.1 Pseudomonadales bacterium
ACCACCCCCGCGCCAGTGCTAGCTTTGCGTACCGTCACTTATTGCACTGAAAACGAGGAGACCCCAACACAGAAATCCGGATAGCCGTGGTTCTGGGGGCACTACCAGCCGGACGCGGGCAAGCGATCGGACCCGAACGCCTCGCCGATGCACGCGAAGGACCTGTCGAAGGTGCCGCCCGGGATCATCGTGAGTGCGGGGCGCGATCCGCTGCGCGATGAAGGCGAGGCCTACGGCAAGCGCCTGAACGATGCGGGCGTTGCCACCGAAGTCGTGCGCGGCGAGGGACTCGTGCACGGCTTCCTGTCGATGATCAACTACGCGCCCAGCGCGGGCAAGGCGTTCGACAGGATGGCGGCCGCGATCGCGAAGGCGACTGGCTGACCGGAACGCGCCGTCCGACCCCGGAACGCGTCATCCCGACCCCCCGGAACGCGTCATCCCGCCTCCCCCGGAACGCGTCATCCCGCCTCCCCCGGAACGCGTCATCCCGGGCTTGACCCGGGATCGTGTGCGCCCGCAGGCCCACGACCCCGGGTCAAGCCCGGGGTGACAGCGCCGCACCCGTTTGAGCCACGGGTGACCCACCCGCGGGCCGGGCAATCCACCCCCCCGGCACGGGTAGGGTGGGGTCGAAGCGCGAAGCGCGCGCCCCACCGCCAGCTCACGGATACATCCCCGCCGCCCGCAACTTGAGCGTGCACAGCGCCACCAGCAAGTCCAGCGTCGGCGTTGCCACGCCCTTTTCGCGCGCCATCGCCAGCGGCGCGCGGAACATCGCTTCCAGCTCCGGCTTGCGGCCCGCTGCGACGTCCTGCCCGATGCTGGGCACGTGCGGCAATTTCCGCGTGGCCTCGATGGACCGGCTCACCGTGACGGGGCAACCCATGGCGGCGGCGATCGCTTCCACCTCGTCCTGGATGCGAAACCGTGCCTGCACGCACGCCTCTTCGGCATAGAGCGCCGCGAGCGAGACGGGGGCGAGCACCGCGAGCGGGCCCGAGCCGAGATTGAGCGCGAGCTTCTGCCAGATCGCATCGCGGATGCGCGGGGTCGCCTCCGCTGGCAGCCCCGCCGCCTTGAACAACTCGGCGATCGCCATGAGGCGCGGCGACATCGAGCCATCGGGTTCGCCGAACACCATCGTGCCGTTCTTCCCCGCGAGCTTCACCACGCCAGGTTCGACCACCGTGCACGGGCTCGACGTGACGCCGCCGACCGCGCGCTGCGGTCCGACTGTGTTCCACAACACGTCCCCCGGGTCGAGCTCGGGAATCCGCTTGCCTTCGTCCGCATTCCCCTGCCCGTGGAAGTACCACCACGGGATGCCGTTCTGCAGGAACACGGCCGGCGTGTCCCTGCCGAGCAATGCGGTGATGGCCGGCGCGGACGCGGTGAGCGCGGTCTGCTTGACGGTGACCAGCACCGCATCCTGCTCGCCCAGTTCGCGCGGGTCGTCGCTCGCGCGCACGTTCGCACGCACCACGCCGTCTGGCGTGTGCAGTTCGAGCCCGCGCGCCCGCACCGCCTGCAGCGTGGCGCCGCGCACGAGCACGCTCACGTCGGCGCCGGCGCGCGCGAGCATCACGGCGATGTTCCCCCCGACGGCGCCGGCCCCGAAGACGCAGACGCGCATCGCACGCATGGCGGTCACTCGCGCCACGACGGATCGTCGCGATCCAGCTGGCGCAGCAGCGCCGACCATTCGCGCTGGCCGTTCCAGTTGCCCAGGCTCGCCTCGCTGCCCTTGCGGTCCGTCACCGTGGGCGGCGCGAGAATGCGCGCGGTCTTCGCAACAGCCTCGGGGCTCGGCATGTGCAGCGGCGTGTTCGCCGCGAGGAAGTCCACCTGCACCTTGCAGGCCGTCTCCAGCCGCTGCATGAGCAGGAACGTCTCGGCCACGCTGCGCCCGCAGGTGAGCAGGCCGTGGTTGCGCAGGATCATCACGTCCTTGTCGCCCAGGTCTGCGACGAGGCGTTCGCGCTCGGCCTCGTCGACCGCCGGCCCCTCGAACGCGTGATACGCGATGCGGTCATGGAAGCGCAACGCCCCCTGCGTCGCGGGCATCAGGCCGCACTCCATCGTCGCGACCGCCATGCCCGCGCGCGTGTGCGTGTGCAGCACGCAGGCAATGTCGTGCCGCGCGGAATGGATCGCGCTGTGGATCACGTAGCCGGCCTGGTTCACCTCGTACGGCACGTCCCCGGGCTTGTCGACCACGTTGCCCGCCAGGTCGATCTTGTAGAGGCACGACGCCGTGATCTCCTCGTACAGGTAGCCGAAGGGGTTGATGAGGATGTGGCCCGCCTCACCCGGCACGCGCACGGTGATGTGGTTGTAGATCAGGTCCGCCATGCCGTAGCGCGCGACCAGGCGGTAGCACGCGGCAAGGTCGAGGCGGGCCTGCCATTCGGCGTCCGAAATGCGTTGGCGGATCGTCAATGTGTTCTCCTACTTCCCTGTGAGCTCGGCCTGCACGCTCGGCGAATGCCGGCTCGTGTGCAGCTCCACCAGCTTTTCCAGCAGCTGCATGAACTGCCTGCGTTCTTCGGGCGGCAGGGGGCCCAGCAGCACGTCGCGGCTTTCGTGCGCGGCGCGGTCGGCGGCTTCCAGCACGCGCAAACCTTCCGGTGTCAGGAAGAGCAGGCGGGCGCGCCGGTCGTTCGGGTCGACCTCGCGCATCACGAGGCCCTTGGCCTCGAGCCGGTCGATCACGCCCGTCATCGTGGGGCGGTCGTAGTCGATCAGCGCGGCCAGGCGCGTGGCGTCCAGGCCGGGCGAATCGTTGATCGCCACGAGGGCGGCGAACTGGATCGACGTGAGGTTCAGCGGCGTGAAGTGCTCCGCCACGATCGCCACGGCGAACTAGTTCGCGCAGCGCAGGAGGAAGCCCGGGGACCTGCGCATCTTCTTGACGTTTGTGATGGGCATGGGGGCAGTGTACGGGCAGGCTTGCGATTTGTGATCGATTAATATATGATCCATGCAACACATATTTGGTCAACCAAAAGAACTTCCCAACCATAGAGAGCCAGGAGACGAATTGAAGACTCCCATCTGCGAGCGCCTCGGCTGCGAGGTGCCCATCTTCGCCTTCACGCACTGCCGCGACGTCGTGGTCGAGGTCACCAAGGCCGGCGGCTTCGGCGTGCTGGGCGCGGTCACGCACTCGCCCGAACAGCTCGAGCGCGAACTCAAGTGGATCGACGAGCACGTGGGCGGCCGGCCCT
>JAGPES010000450.1 GCA_018057015.1 Pseudomonadales bacterium
CCTCTGGGCGCTGGTGTACGGGCACCGGGAGTTCGTCGCGCTCATTGGCAGCGACGAGGAGCACGCCGCCGGCATGCTCGACAGTATCAAGGTCGAGCTGGAATCGAACGACCTGCTCGAGGACGACTTCTCCGAGGTGGTGGGACCGGTTCGTGCGTTGGAAGGCATTCACCAGCGCGCCGCGGGTCAGCTCTATCAGGGAAAGCAGACGCACATCGGCTGGACGGCGCGGGAGATCGTGCTGCCGACGTTGCCGCCGCTCGAGTGGCTGGGCCACCACTCGCCCCGTTCGAACGGCGCAATCGTCTGCGTCGCCGGTATCACAGGCCGCATCCGTGGCATGAAGCACAAGCGCGCGGACGGAAGCAGCGTCCGGCCGTCGCTCGTGCTGATCGACGATCCGCAGACCGACGAGTCGGCGCGGTCACCGTCGCAGTGCATGACGCGCGAACGCATCCTGGCCGGCGCGATTCTGGGTCTGGCCGGCCCCGGGCGCAAGATCGCCGGCCTGATGACGCTGACGGTTGTCCGACCGGACGACCTGGCCGACCGCATCCTCGATCGCGAGAAGCATCCGCAGTGGCAGGGCGAACGAACGAAGATGGTCTACGCCTGGCCCACGGATGAAGCGCTGTGGACGCGCTACGCCGAGCTGTGGCGGCTGGGTATGCAGGCCGACCGCGGAATCGCGGACGCCACGGAGTTCTACCGTACCAACCGCGGCGCGATGGACGTGGGCGCGGTGATCGCCTGGCCAGAGCGACACCATCCGGACGAATTGTCCGCGATCCAGCACGCCATGAACCTCAAGCTCGACCGCGGCGAAGCAGCGTTCTGGGCGGAGTACCAGAACGAGCCGCTGCCTGAGGAGCAGGTCGATGACGAGTTGCTCACGGTCGACCAGATCCTGGCGAAGCTCAACGGTCAGCGCCGCGGCGAGGTGCCGCTGGCGGCCACGCACGTGACCATGTTTGTAGACGTGCAAGCGAAGGCTCTCTTCTGGCTTGTCGTCGCGTGGGAGAACGACTTCAGCGGCTACGTCGTCGACTACGGGACCGAGCCGGATCAGAAGGCGGAGTATTTCACTCTGCGTGACATTCGGCGCACGCTGGGAGCCGCTGCACCGCGGGCCGGGATCGAGGGGGCGGTCTACGCGGGACTGGAGCGGTTGACGGAACGTACGCTCGGGCGCGAGTGGCCGCGCGACGATGGCGCGCAGGTGCGGATCGACCGCTGTCTGATCGACGCGAACTGGGGCCAGTCGTCGGACGTCGTGTACCAGTTCTGCCGGCAGAGCAACTTTGCCGGTGTGGTGCTGCCCAGCCACGGCCGATACGTCGGTGCCTCATCGATTCCGTTCAGCGAGTACAAGCGCAAGCGCGGCGATCGCGTGGGGCTGAACTGGCGCATTCCCGTGATCACCGGCCGACGCACCGTCCGGCACGTCGTCTTCGACACGAACTACTGGAAGTCGTTCATTCAGGCACGCCTGGCCGTGCCGATGGGTGACCCAGGGTGCTTATCGCTGTTCGGCCGGCAACCAGAACGGCATCGCCTGCTCGCCGAGCACTTGACCAGCGAGTATCGCGTCAAGACCGAGGGCCGGGGCCGCACCGTCGACGAGTGGAAACTGCGGGTGGACGGTCTCGACAACCACTGGCTGGATTGCCTCGTCGGCTGCGCCGTGGCGGCTTCGATGGGCGGCGCTGCGCCGCCCGGGCTGGTGGGCGACAAGCCGAAGGCCCGTCCGACCGTGCGGCTCTCAGAATTGCGGAGCTCCCGGCGATGAACGCCTCGCCGAAGTCGAGCGCTGGGCAGGCCCCGCGCGGGCTCGAGTGCCCGCGCTGCGGATGCCGGCATTTCCGAGTGGTCTACACGCGCGCTGCCCAAGGGGGCCGCATCATGCGGCGCCGGGAGTGCCGACACTGTGGACGCCGCATTACCACCTCCGAACGCGTCGGCAGCTAGCCCGTTCCACCGTCGCCATGTCTACCGGTGGAACAATTCCCGTGGTCGGCAGCATCCGTCCGACAGCGCGGGTCCGCACGGCGTATGTAACCCGTAGCGGGATGGTGTAACGGCAACATGCCGGCCTCATGCGCCGGCGCTGCGGGTTCAAGTCCCGCTCCCGCAAGTGGAACACGCGATGCCTGAGGAAATCGCCAACGCGATCCACGAGGCGGCCCAGCAGCCGGCCGAGGTCTCGGTCGACGGCCAGACGGTCAAGCAGCAGCCGCTGCGCGACCAGATCGAGGCGGATCGGTACCTCGCCAGCAAGGACGCGGCGAAGCGAGGTCTCGGCGTGCGGATGACGAAGGTCGTGCCTCCAGGAGCGGTGTGACGTTGTTCCAGTGGTTGCGACAGCTCGGAGCGCGGAAGGCCAAGAGCGCCACAGCGCCTCGCGGCCGGCTGCTGGTCGTGCGCGGCAAGTATGACGCCGCCCAAACCACGCCGGAGAACCGCCGCCACTGGGCCAACGCTGACTACCTGTCGGCGGACGCAGCCATGGGCGCCGACGTGCGGCGCGTGCTGCGCAGCCGGGCGCGTTACGAGGTCGCCAACAACAGCTACGCCAAGGGCATCGTGCTGACGCTCGCGAATTACGTCGTCGGCACCGGTCCGCGGCTGCAGATGCTCACCGACGATTCGGAAGCCAACCGCCTGATCGAGCAGGAATTCATGCGCTGGGCTAGGGCGGTCGGCCTGGCCCACAAACTCCGCACGATGCGCATCGCACAATGCGAGAGCGGCGAATGCTTCGGCCTGCTGACCAGCAACCCGCGCATCGCCGCACCGGTACAGCTCGACCTGCGGCTGATCGAAGCCGATCAGGTCTCGACGCCGTTCGGTGTGCTGCCGCCGGAGGAGCGGGCCGTAGACGGCATCGTCTTCGACGGCTTCGGCAACCCGATTGCGTACTACGTGCTGCGGCGCCATCCCGGCGATCAGCGCGCCTGGCGCGCCGGTCCTGACGACTACAACCTCATGCCCGTGGAATCGGTCGTGCATTTGTTCCGGGCCGAGCGCCCGGCGCAGAGCCGCGGCATCCCGGAGGTCACCAGCTCGCTCTCGCTGTTCGCGACGCTGCGGCGCTACACGCTAGCCGTGCTGGGCGCGGCGGAGCAAGCCGCGCTGCCGAGCGGTGTCATCTACACCGACGCACCCGCGGACGCCGAATCGGCTGCGGTCGAGCCGATGGACACGGTCGAGATGGACCGCGGCACGTGG
>JAGPES010000452.1 GCA_018057015.1 Pseudomonadales bacterium
ACGCAATCTGGTGCCGACGCGGTCCTGGCGATCCGCTGCGCACTACTCAACGGCGAGTACCAACGCCTGAATGATGCCTCAAAAGCCGCATGAAACGTCAATCTACCCACAAAATCGAGTCCGACCCGCGATCGGCGGAACTGTGCCTGCGTCTCGCCAAGGAGCATGGGTAAGCCGCCCCACATACTGGGATTCTTGTAGCACCCGCGGCGCACAGCGGGAGGGATGTCCGGCATCTGCTCGGTGCTGTGGGGAGGAGCGACGGCACTAGTCGGGCTATGCGTGCCTCGGTACACTGGACGCCATGACTGGTGCATGATGCGGAGCAGCGGCGCCGCGGCTGCGAGTGCGGCACCGTCCCTGGAGCGGCATCGCACTCATCGAGAGCAGGCGGCATCGGTAGACTCATGGAATAGCCCAGACGGAAGCGTCCGCGCACGATCGCGGCCAAGCGAACGGACCAGGCCGGACGGTTCTGTGGCTACATGCTGCCCGCAAGCACTGTCGCCAGCCGTGGATCGTCTGACGGTGCGACAAATCGCATGCTGCACCCTGTGATACCGCGCATGGGATCCGGCATCGGCGGCGATTGAACTGCCGATTGCCCTCGCTTCACTGAGCACGCCACCACTGGGCTCGGGCCGCCGCTTCTCGTTGCGGAACACCCTCAGGGCCCGCTTCGGCACGATGCCGACCGCTCGGTCACTCGGTAACACATGCAGCACGGCAGCGGGCGAAGCGCCGTCGGGCGCATTGTTGCTGCGACCCAGAAGGAACCACACCTCAACACGGCGAACGTGGTAATGCTGATCATTAGCCGCCAACACTCGGAGGACAGCGGAACATAAGCATCCGCAAGGTTGTGCTCATAGCCCCTCAGGTTCTAGACACGGGAACCCGGGGTACGTGTCCGTAATCCGGCTTATTGACCCACTCTCCGCCCGTTTGCGTCCGGGGCGTTATCTGTTATCGGACGGTAACGGAACTTACGCGGACGGTGCCGGCATCGAGACTGACCACGGTAGTGTTCATTACTATCGTGGAGGCTCGAGATGCAAATCCCTCAGCTCGTCGACCTGTTCGTCGATCACCTGCGTACGGAGCGCGGGGCGTCGGAAGCAACGGTAACCGCCTATCGCTCCACACTCGCCAGACTCGTAGGCTTTCTTGGCCGAGAGGGCGAGACCCCGGATTTCGAGGACGTCACAACGGCTGTTCTTCGGCGGTTCGCCGCTTCGCTAAAGGCCGCCGGGGCAGCGAACTCATCGGTCGCGCGTCACGTGCACGCAATCCGCAGCTTCTGGCGTTTCGTGGTCGAGACGTACGATCTCGGCACCAACGCTTCCCTTCCCCTGCGCGCGCCGAAACCCGATCACCGGATCCCCGCCGTCCTGTCTCTCGATGAATGTCAGGCGCTCATCGACGCCTGCGAGCGCAACCACTATCGCGTCTATCGCGTCCGTGACCGCGTGCTCGTCAAGCTGATGTGCGTGGTTGGCCTGCGGCGGAGCGAGGTCATTGCGCTCCGCGTCTGTGACTATGATCGACCGGGGCGCGCGATCACGGTCGCCATGTCCAAGGGCCGGAAGTCTTGCCTGGTGCCGATCCCGGGCGACCTCGCAGCCGACATCGAGGCGTGGCTGCAGGCGCGTCCGGTGGCAAATCACGACCGCTTGCTGACCACCCGTACCGGCAAGGGGCTGTCGACGAAATGCCTGCACCGCACGCTGGAGCGCCTGGCCGAAGAAGCAGGCCTCGCGGATCGGCACATCACCCCGCACGGGCTGCGGCACACGGCCGCGACTCTCGTCCTGCGCAACTCCGGGGACCTGGTGGCGACCAGCCGCATGCTGGGGCACTCGAGCGTTGCGGTGACGGGGGATGTGTACTGCCATCTCACCACGGATGATGTGCGGCGCGCGGTGGGTGCGCATCCCCTTGCCGGGCTTGATCGGCGGACGTCCGCACCCGTTGTCGGGGGAACGGCGGATGATGCGCGCCTGCCGGAGGACGCGCGCGAGGTCGTGCACGCCGCCGAACGACGCGCAAGCGAGGGGCTTGCAGCGTTCCGCGATTGGGTCGCAACCGACCGCGCTCGGGCTGAGCACCACCGGCGCCAGTGCGTGCTGGAGGTGGTGCGCAACTACGTTCGACCGCAGGAGGCGGTTGCGCGTTCCGTAGTGGAAACGGTGCTGGTGCGTGGTGGCGTTGTGGACGGGTTCACCATGGCCGAGCATCTTCGGATCACCAACCTGCATGGGGTCCTGGCCCACTTGTCGGACCTCGCTGCGGCGGCTGGAAGCTGGGGCGAGTTGCTGAGCGATGTGGCCGGGCGTCTGACCGGGACACGCAATGGAGGTCTGTCACCGGCGCAGGCGAAACGGATCGACGACGTGGAGCGCGGACTGCGCCAGATGGACCCGGATGCTGAGCCCGAAACGGCCTGGTTCGCGCATGCCCTGGCGCGTGTCGCCCGGGCTGACCTGCCGCCCGTGGATGGACTGTTTCTGGCTCAGCTCGCGGCCAATGTCGCTTGGGCGAGACGAGGTCTGCCGCTGGTGTTCGCTGGAGCCTTCGAACTGTCCCTGCTGCAACGGTGCATTGATGCCTACAGCTCTCTGGATTCCAGTCTGCTCCGGTTGTTCGTCGCCGGGCACGTGAGTGGGTTGTGCGAGGAGGCGATTGGGTGTGATGGGTGAGGAACGGTGCTAGGGGCCTGCTAAAATTACGCGTTCTGCCGCAGGGAGCGCCGGGGTTCCGCTCATGCGTCTCAGCCGGGTGCAACGGGCGGAAGGTGGTCCTGCTCCCAGTGTCACTCAAAGTAGAGCGCCATGCGGCCAAGCAACTCCCGGACGTCCACTTCTCGCCATCCAGCACTCCGCAGCTTCAGGATGATGGCATCCTCCTCGATGCCCTTCAGGTGCAAGCGCAATGCCCAGTCCAGCGCCTCGGCGAATGCCGCCTGGCGGTCGGCCTGGACTGGTTCGGGTTGCGGCAGTCCGAGCACGTCACGCAAGATGAACAGGGCGGCCTTCTTATCCGCTATCTTGCCTGCTCCATGAATCTCCATGCCCGGAGCGAAGGGCCTGCCCATGTCGGTATACTCCGCCGGCAGTTCCCACCGGGCAGGAAGAGAGCCCACGCAGGCCGGGCACCCGTTCTGGCACGGGCAGTCCCGTACCAGCTCGTACGCCGCCTGCCAGACGTCCTCGATGATGTGATACAG
>JAGPES010000451.1 GCA_018057015.1 Pseudomonadales bacterium
CGTGCTGCGGCCACTGCCGGGCTTCCCGGTGATCCGCGACCTGATCGTGGACATGACGCAGTTCTTCGCCCACTACCACTCGATCCGCCCCTGGCTGATCAATGACGAGCCCCTGCCCGAGCGCGAGCGGCTGCAGACCCCGGCCGAGCGCGAGCGCCTGGATGGGCTGTACGAGTGCATCCTGTGCGCCTGCTGCAGTGCGTTCTGCCCGTCCTACTGGTGGAATCCGGACAAGTTCATCGGGCCTTCCGGCCTGCTGCAGGCCTACCGCTTCATCGCCGACAGCCGCGACACCGCCACCGCCGAGCGCCTCGACTTCCTCGACGACGTCTATCGCCTCTACCGCTGCCGCACGATCATGAACTGCACCGAGGTCTGCCCGAAGGGCCTGAGCCCTTCCCACGCGATCGAACGCATCCGCCTGGCGCTGCTGCGGCGTTCGTCCTGAAGAGGCGGGGCGGGAGCGCGCCATCCGCCCCACGGGCCGGACCGCGTTCTGTCCACGTCAAAGCGCCGGGAGGCCCGGGACAAGGAACACCGCCATCGTTGCAGCCCAGGCCAGCACGCCGCAGTGGATCGCGACGATGCCGATCTCCAGGGCCACGATCTCCTCACGAACCCCGAGCATGCAGCGGACACCCCGCTTCAGCAGCGCGACCGAGGCACCGATCGCCAGCAACGGCAGCACCAGGACGGCGAGCGTCCCGTCCTGCAGGAGTGCGAACGACGATAGCCAGAGCGGGAGCAGGGATACCGTCGCGAGCAGACAGGCGTCGCGTGCGCTCGCCCGCACCCCATGGCTCGCCGCGACGGCGCCGATCAGCCAGCGGATCATCAGGAAGCCGGCGACTTGCGCTGCGAACAGCGCGAACTCCACAAACTGCCAGGCGGAAGCGGAGAGGGCGGGCAGATAGTGGGCCGATCCGACGTCGGTCGCATGCGACAACATCGTGGGGGGCAACATGGCGGCCGGCAGGGCGACCCCGAAGACCAGGGTGGCCAGCGAGGGCGGACGGCGGGAGAGCTCGGTCCAGGCGGCGTCCGAGGACCACAGCATGGGCGGCAGATGGAGGGAGGACATGATCGATCTCTGCTGGCGTGTTTGGGCAGGTCGAGGAATTTATATCACAACATGACATAAATTAGTATGGCCCAGCCTCCCTGCGGCGAATGCGTTGCGAGCAGCGCGCGAAGAACCCTCCCGCGGCTCTGCGCGCCAACGAACCGCAGGCCGACCGTCATCCGATGGTGCAGCGCGCCCCGACTATCGCCGCTCGCGATCGGCGGGCGGGTGCACGATCGTGATTGGCACGGTGGCGCGCGCCGCCGCTTGCAGGCCGAGCGCCGCGTGCAGCCGTGCGTCGCTGCCGACGAGGTCGGCAAGCGAAACGCGGTCGAGCGCGGCCAGGAAGGCCTGCAGGGCGCTGTCCAGCGCACCTTTGAGCTGGCAGGCCGGATCCAGCACGCAGTGCGACTGCGTTCCGAAGCACTCGACGAGCGCGTGGCTGGGTTCGAGCTGGCGCACCACGTTGTCGAGGCCGATCTCGCACGCCGTCGACGAAGCCTTTCGCCACCAGCTCGGTGACGATCTTCATCAGGTGGCTGCGCGAGATGTCGAAGCGTTCGGCCACCTCCTTGATGGTGACGCGCCGCTCGGGGACCGCCCCCAGGTACATGAGTACCCGGAGGGCGTAGTCGGTATGCTGGGTGATGTTCATCGGCAGGGTGTGCAGAGGCGTGGCTGTAGCCGCCATGCTAGCTACAATAGATTCATATGAATTGACTCTTTAAAAGAGGAGTTTGATACTCCTCTTCAAGGAGTTGCCGCAAGGAGCCGCCATGAAACGCCACAGCCGTCTCGCCCAGTTGTCCCGTGAGCATCACACCGCGCTGCGCCTCGGCAGGCATCTGCTCGCGGGCGGGGCGCAGGCCGAGCTCGGCGCGGAGCTGCCAGGCCTCGAAGCCCATTTCGCCGAGGAGGAGCGCGACCTGCTGCCGCTGCTCGACACCGATCGCCACCGTGCACTCGCCGAACGCCTGCGCGCGGAGCACGCGCAGCTCAGGCTGCTGTTCGCCGCGGCGCTGCGGGGCCGCGACGAGGCGCAGGCCGGGCAGGCGCTGATCGACCACGTGCGCTTCGAGGAGCGCGAGCTCTTTCCCGTGCTGGAGACCCTGTTCGAGGAGGCGCGGCCATGACCCACGTCGTCACCGAAGCCTGCATCCGTTGCAAATACACGGACTGCGTCAGCATGTGCCCCGTCGATGCCTTCCGCGAGGGCCCGAACTTCCTGGTGATCGATCCGGAGGAGTGCATCGACTGCACCCTGTGCGTGGCCGAATGTCCGGTGGATGCGATCGTCCCGGAGGATGAGCTCACCGCGGCGCAGCGCGAATACCTCGCGCTCAACGCCACGCTGGCGAAGGCCTGGCGACGCATCGTCGAGGCCCATCCGGCGCTGCCCGACGCGAACACGTGGGCCAAGGTGACGGAGAAGCGGAAGTGGCTCGAAACCTCGGCGGGCGTGGCGGATGCGACGACCGACCTGCCGGGGACCGCCCCCTAGCACGCTCGCCGCCCGCCTGCCCTCTCCTGTCGCTACACTGCCCGGACAAGAACCCGCGAAGCGAAGGGAGACACGTCATGGCCGAGCCCGCTGCCGAGCCGACGGTGAAGCATTTCCGCCTCGCCCTGCTGTGGCCGCTGCGGCTGCTGACGGGGGCGGGTGCGCTGGGGCCGCAGCAGCGGCCGTGGCAGGTGCTGCGCGACATGGGCGAGGCTTCGCCGTGGCGCGAGGTGGAGCACGATCTGGAGGTCGAGGGCAGCATCTTCCAGGAGCGGCACTACAACGAGTTCGTGACCTTCCTGCCCTACGTGCAGCAGTTCCTGTACGGCGAGGGGCGCTCGCAGCACAGCGGCGCGGCGGATGCCGGGCCGGCGATGCGGGTGTTCCGCCGTCGCGATATCGCCAAGGTGCGTGTCGCTGCCCGCGATGGCGACGCGCCGGTGACGCTGGATGTCGTCCATGTGCATCTGTATTTCTTCTTCGACGTCGACGTGGTGATCCTCAACGTCGAGGTGGCCGGCGGCGGCCTGCCTTTGTCCGAGGTGCAGGAGCTGATGTACCGCATCGGCCGCGCCTACCCGTCGGGCTGGGATGCGGACGGCCGCGCGCTGCACAGCCTCGCGGTGTCGGAGCTGATCGGGCGCGACGGCTCGGTGCTGGCC
>JAGPES010000453.1 GCA_018057015.1 Pseudomonadales bacterium
GAATATCCCCCTGATGTCGGCGGCCATGGATACGGTCACCGAGTCCAAGCTCGCGATCGCGATCGCCCAGGAGGGCGGCATCGGCATCGTGCACAAGAACATGACGCCCGAGCAGCAGGCCGAAGAGGTCCGCGCGGTGAAGCGTTTCGAGAGCGGCGTGGTGCGCGAGCCGGTCACCATCGACTCCTCGCGATCCATCCGCGAGCTGATCCGCCTGACCATCGAGCGCAATTTCTCCGGCGTGCCGGTGCTCAACCGCAAGCGCGAGCTGGTCGGCATCGTCACCAGTCGCGACGTGCGCTTCGCGACCAACCTGGACGAGCCGGTCTCCTCGATCATGACGCGCAAGCGCGAGCTGGTGACGGTGCTCGAGGGCACCGACCTCGCCGACGTGAAGCAGCTGCTGCACCGCCACCGCATCGAGAAGGTGCTGGTGGTGGACGACGCCTTCCGCCTGCGCGGCATGATCACCGCGAAGGACATCTTCAAGGCCGAGCGCTACCCGAACGCCTGCAAGGATGTCGACGGGCGCCTGCGCGTCGGCGCGGCGGTCGGCGTCGGCGGCGCCACCGACGAGCGCGTGGTGCGCCTGATCGAGGCGGGCGTCGACGTGCTGGTGGTGGACACCGCGCACGGCCACTCGCGCAACGTCCGCGACACCGTGCGCAGCATCAAGAGCCGCCATCCCGGGGTGCAGGTCATCGCGGGCAACATCGCCACGGCGGAAGCCGCGAAGTACCTGCTCGATGCCGGCGTCGACGGCGTGAAGGTCGGCATCGGCCCCGGCTCGATCTGCACCACGCGCATCGTGACCGGCATCGGCGTGCCGCAGATCTCCGCGGTCGCCAACGTGGCGGCGGTGCTGGAGGGCACCGGCGTGCCGCTGATCGCCGACGGCGGCATCCGTTTCTCCGGCGACCTGGCGAAGGCGGTGGCCGCCGGCGCGCACGTGATCATGGTCGGCAGCATGCTCGCCGGCACCGAGGAGGCGCCCGGCGAGATCGAGCTCTACCAGGGCCGCAGCTACAAGGCCTACCGCGGCATGGGTTCGCTGGGCGCGATGGCCAAGGGCTCCAGCGACCGCTATTTCCAGAACGCCGCCGAGGGCGTGGAGAAGCTGGTGCCGGAAGGCATCGAGGGCCGCGTGCCCTACAAGGGGCCGATCTCCGCCATCGTGCACCAGCTGATGGGCGGCCTGCGCGCCGCGATGGGCTACACCGGCAGCCCCGACATCGAGACCATGCGCACGCGGCCGCGCTTCGTGCGCATCACCTCGGCGGGCGTCAACGAGAGCCACGTCCACGACGTGAACATCACCAAGGAAGCCCCGAATTACCCCGTCAGGTAAGACGCCACACCATGTGGCTGGCACCTGTGGGTCGGCATTCATGCCGACGGCAGCACCGGTGCCTGCAGCAGCACCCGGCAAGGCACTCGTCGGCATGAATGCCGACCCACATTGAAGAGCGACAGCAGCACTGACGCTTGCAGCAGCATCCTGCAAGGCAATCGTCGGGACGAATGCCGACCCACATTGGATCAAGCACACATCAGAGCAAGCACGCATCAGCGCAAGCCCACATCAGATGAGCCCCAGACCAGCCCAATATCCAGGAATACCGGGAACCACCGCGATGACCACCGACATCCACGCCCAGCGCATCCTGATTCTCGACTTCGGCTCGCAGTACACGCAGCTCATCGCGCGGCGCGTGCGCGAGCTCGGCGTCTACTGCGAGATCTACAGCTGGCGCACCAGTGCCGCCGCGATCAAGGCGTTCCGCCCGAGCGGCGTGATCCTTTCCGGCGGCCCCGAATCGGTCACCGGCAAGAGCACGCCGCGCGTGCCTGCCGCGCTGTTCGGCATGGGCGTGCCGCTGCTCGGCATCTGCTACGGCATGCAGGCGATGGCCGCGCAGCTCGGCGGACGCGTCGAGCCCTCGAACCGGCGCGAGTTCGGCTACGCGCAGGTGCGCGTCACGTCAGCCAGCCGCCTGCTCGACGGCATCAGTGATCACGTCGACGAGGAGGGCGCGGCGCGTCTGGACGTGTGGATGAGCCACGGCGACAAGGTCGTGGCGCTGCCGCCGGGCTTCGCGCTGCTCGCGGCCACCGACAGCGCGCCGATCGCCGCCATGTGCGACGAGTCGCGCGGCTTCTACGGCATCCAGTTCCACCCCGAGGTCACGCACACGCACCAGGGCGGGCGCATCCTCGAGCACTTCGTGCGCAACATCTGCGGCTGCGAGGGGCTGTGGACCCCGGGCAGCATCATCGACGACGCGATCGCGAAGATCCGCAGCACCGTCGGCACCGACAAGGTGCTGCTCGGCCTCTCGGGCGGCGTCGACTCCTCGGTGGTGGCCGCGCTGCTCGCGCGCGCGATCGGCGAGCAGCTGACGTGCGTCTTCGTCGACCACGGCCTGCTGCGACTGCACGAGGGCGATCACGTGATGGAGATGTTCGCGAAGAACATGGGCATCAAGGTGATCCGCGTGCGCGCCGAGGGCGAGTTCCTGCGCAAGCTCAAGGGCGTGGCCGACCCCGAGCGCAAGCGCAAGATCATCGGCCGTACCTTCGTCGAGGTCTTCGACCGCAAGGCCACGCAGATCAGGGACGTGAAGTGGCTGGCGCAGGGCACGATCTACCCCGACGTCATCGAGTCCGCGGCCTCCAAGCACGGCAACGCGCACGTGATCAAGTCGCACCACAACGTCGGCGGGCTGCCGAAGCGCATGAAGCTCGCGCTGCTCGAGCCGCTGAAGGAACTGTTCAAGGACGAGGTGCGCAAGATCGGCCTCGAGCTCGGGCTGCCCTTCGACATGGTCTACCGCCACCCGTTCCCGGGCCCGGGTCTCGGCGTGCGCATCCTCGGCGAAGTGCGCAAGCCCTGGGCCGAAATCCTGCGCCGCGCCGACGCGATCTTCATCGAGGAACTGCACGCCGCCGACCTCTACCACAAGGTGAGCCAGGCCTTCGCGGTGTTCCTGCCGGTGAAATCCGTGGGCGTGACCGGCGACGGCCGCCGCTATGAATGGGTGATCGCGCTGCGCGCCGTCGAGACCATCGACTTCATGACCGCGCGCTGGGCGCACCTGCCGCACGAACTGCTGGAGCGCGTCTCGCGGCGCATCATCAACGAGATCGAGCAGGTCTCGCGCGTGGTCTACGACGTCTCCAGCAAGCCGCCGGCGACGATCGAGTGGGAGTGA
>JAGPES010000454.1 GCA_018057015.1 Pseudomonadales bacterium
GCCTTCGGCAGCGTGCGGGCGAATTTCGCCGGCGCGGTGGCCGCGGTGCTGCAGGTCGCCAACATGCACTTCGCGTTCAACCTCCAGTCCGGGCTCGGCCTGGGGGCGACGTTCCACTTCTGGAGCCTCTCGCTCGAGGAGCAGTTCTACCTCGCACTGCCGCTGATGCTGTTCTTCTCGGGGCGCGCCTTCCCCTGGCTGGGCGCGGCACTGGTGCTGGCGCAGCTCCTGTCGGTGCGTCCCGAGGGGGCGGCGGTTCCCTACGCCTGGGTGTTCCGCACCGATGCGCTGTTTCTCGGCGTGCTGCTGGCGTGGTGGAGCCGGGGCGAGGTGTACCGCCTGTTCGATCCGGTGTTCCTGCGCGACAGCGCCTGGGCGCGCTGGTTCACGCTGCTGCTGCTCTTCGGCGCCCTGGTGACGGTCGGCTCGAACGCGTTGCGCATCATCGAATACCGTCTCGGCATCGTGGCGGTAATTTCCGCGCTGATCGTCTTCGTTGCGTCCTACGACGGTGATTACCTGATGGCGCCGGGACTGCCCAAGCGCTTCTTCATGTGGATGGGCTCGCGCTCCTACGCGGTGTACCTGTGGCACATCCCGATGTACGCGGTGGTGCGCGAGCTGGCGTTGCGCTACGGGCAGTCGCACGCGATGCAATTCGACGCGCGCCACACCTGGCTGTTCGTCGCCGCCGCCGCGGTGCTGATACTCGCGGTGAGCGAGTGCAGTTTCCGCCTCGTCGAGGCGCCGCTGCGTCGTCGCGGCGTGGCCGTCGCACAACGCTGGGCGGCTGCGGCGTGACGCGGCGATGCAGCTATAATGCCGCCGTGCTTTTCATCGGGGCGGCCGCGTGCTGACTCAACTGATCCGCGCCGCATGGCGCTCCCGGGGATTCATCGTCAGCAGCGTGCGGCGCGAATTCGCCGCGCGCTACGGCAATTCCCTGCTGGGTTCGGCCTGGGCGCTGATCAATCCGCTGGCGATGGTCGCGGTGTACATGCTCGTGTTCTCGCAGGTGATGCAGGCGCGCCTCCCGGGCGAGAGCGGCACGCTGGCCTACGGCATCTTCCTGTGCGCCGGCATCCTCAGCTGGGGGCTGTTCTCGGAGATCATCCAGCGCAGCATGACGGTGTTCCTCGATCACGCGAACCTGCTGAAGAAGATGAATTTCCCGCGCATCTGCCTGCCGCTGATCGTGCTGCTCAATGCCGGCCTGAATTTCGCGATCATCTACGGCCTGTTCCTGCTGCTGCTGCTGGTCACGGGAAATTTCCCCGGCGCCTACCTGCTGGCGACGCTGCCGGTACTGGCGATCCTCTGCGTGTTCGCGCTCGGCCTGGGTATCGTCGCCGGCGTGCTCAACGTGTTCTTTCGCGACGCGGGCCAGTTCTTCGGCATACTGCTGCAGTTCTGGTTCTGGTTCACGCCGATCGTGTATCCGCTGTCGATACTGCCCGAGGCCATCCGGCCCTTCGTGCTCGCCAACCCGCTGACGCCGCTGCTGATGTCGCAGCAGGGGATCGCGCTGGGACAGGGCTGGCCGCAGTGGTCCGCGCTCGCCGTGCCCGCGCTGTGGGCGACGCTGGCCCTCGTGCTCGCGCTGGCGCTGTTTCGCCGTCGCGCCGACGAGATCGTGGACGAGCTATGAACCATACGGTCGAGGTCGTCGGGCTGGGCAAGGCCTACCGCCACTATCCCAACCGCTGGTCGCGGCTGGCGGAGTGGCTGCTGCCCTTCGGCCCGCCGCGCCACCAGCAGAGCTGGGCGCTGCGCGACATCAGCTTCACGGTGGCCGCGGGCGAGGCCGTCGGCATCGTCGGCTTCAACGGCGCCGGCAAGAGCACGCTGCTCAGGATCATCACCGGCACCACGCGGGCCACCGCGGGCGAGGTGCGACTGCACGGTCGCGTCGCGGCGCTGCTCGAGCTCGGCATGGGCTTTCACGGCGAGTTCACCGGGCGCCAGAACGTCATGATGAACGGGCAGCTGCTCGGGCTGGAGCGCGAGGAGCTCGAGGAGCTGATGCCGGCGATCGAGGAGTTCGCCGAGATCGGCGCGTATTTCGACGAGCCGCTGCGCACCTACTCGAGCGGCATGGCGATGCGGCTGGCCTTCAGCCTGGCCACGGCCCGCCGGCCCGAGCTGCTGATCGTCGACGAGGCGCTCTCGGTGGGCGACGCCTATTTCCAGCACAAGAGCTTCTCGCGCATCCGCGAGTTCCGCGAGCAGGGCACCACGCTGCTGATCGTCTCGCACGACCGCCTGTCGATCCAGGCGCTGTGCGACCGCGCGATCCTGCTGCACGAGGGGCAGCTGCTGCGCGAGGGCGCGCCCGAGATCGTGATGGACTATTACCATGCGCTGATGGCGGACCGCACCTTCGCCCACATCCGCCAGGAGCTGAACGCGCAGGGCGTGGTGCAGACCACCTCCGGTACCGGCGAGGCCACGATCGTCGAGGTGGCGCTGCAGAACGCGGGCGGCGCGAACACCGATGCGGCGAAGGTCGGCGAGGAAGTCGTGATGAGCGTGCGTTTTCGCGTGCACGTCGACCTGCCCTCGCTGGTGGTGGGGCTGATGATCAAGGACCGGCTCGGCCACGAGATGTTCGGGATCAACAGCCACCGGCTCTCGATCCCGATCGAGAACCTCGCCGCCGGTTCCGAGCACGTGTTCCGCCTGCGCTTCGTGATGGACCTGGGCGAGGGGCATTACTCGGTCACCACGGCGCTGACCCGTTCCGACGCGCACGTCGACCGCACCTACGAGTGGCGCGACCGCGCGCTGATCTTCTACGTGATCAACGTCGCGCACCCGCGCTTCGTGGGCTGCAACTGGCTGGCGCCGGTGGCCAGCCTGGACGCCCCGGACGCTGCCGGCAGCGGCGCCGACGCAACGGGTACCTGAGCGTGAGCCGACCGATGCACTTCCTGCTGTATTCGCGTATCAACGCGGACAACATCGGGCGCTCGCTGGGTGCGCCCGAGTACAGCTATTACTTCCTGCTGAAGGAGTTCCGCGTCGCCTTCGAGCGCCTGGGCTCCGTGACCATCGTCGAGGATCCCGCCGCCGAGGCCGACGCGGCATATGACCGTTGCCGCGCGCGCGGAGAGGACTGCGTGCTTGTCGCGTTCACGGCGCCGCAGAACCTGCCCGAGGTCCGGCGCTGCCCCGTCGTGCCGCTGAT
>JAGPES010000455.1 GCA_018057015.1 Pseudomonadales bacterium
CTCGGCACTGGCGGATTCCGCGCCCGAGAGCGTGCGCACGTAGCGGGCGACGTTGCTGACGCCCTGCTCCCCGAGTGCCGCTTCCCACGGCGGCATCGCCGCCTGGCGGCCGTTCACCAGCGTGGCGTGGATAGCCTCGGGCGTGCCGCCCCAGATCCAGTCGTCGTCGGTCAGGTTCGGGAAGCCGAGGCTGCCGCGCGCGTCGGAGCCGTGGCACTGCGAGCAGTTGTTGGCGAAGATGCGCTGGCCCATGCGCACGGCCTGCGGGTCGGCCGCGATCTGCTCGATGGTCTGGTCGCGGTACGCCGCGAACACCGGTTCGTAGCGAGCCTCGGCGCGCTGCACCTCGCGCTGCCACTCGTCGATCTGCGTCCACTTCAGCAGGCCCTCGAAACTGCCGAGGCCGGGAAATGCCACCAGGTAACCGACGCCGAACACGCCCGTGATCACGAACATGTACAGCCACCACGCCGGCAACGGATTGTCGTACTCCTCGATGCCGTCGTAGACGTGACCGGTCTTGGCTTCCGAGTCCGCCGGGCGCGAGCGGTTCGCGAACAGCAGCCAGTAGGTCCCGATGATCGTGATCAACGTGAGGACGATAATGTAAGCGCTCCAGAAACTAGTCATCGGTTCCACCCTTCTTGGTTCCGTCCAGGTCGTCATCGGCGAAGGGCAGGCGTGCCGCCTCGTCGAATCGCTGCTTTCGTTTGCCGCTCCAGGCCCATGCGCAGACGCCCAGGAAGGCGATCATCGCCAGCACCGTGCCTATCCCGAGCAGGTCTCCCCTGTCCATCGGGGCGACTCAGCGAGCGCTCTTCAGCAGCGTGCCGAGCTGCTGCAGGTAGGCCACCACCGCGTCGATCTCCTTCTTGTCCGCGAGCGAGGCCTTCGCGCCCTCCATGTCGGCGTCCGTGTAGGGAACGCCCACCAGCCGGAGCGCGCGCATCTTCGCGGCCGGATCACGGTCCTCGAGGGTGTTCTCGAACAGCCAGGGGAAGGCCGGCATGTTCGACTCGGGCACCACGTTGCGCGGGTTGTAGAGGTGCGCACGGTGCCAGTCGTCGCTGTAGCGGGCGCCGACGCGCGCGAGGTCGGGCCCGGTGCGCTTCGAACCCCACAGGAACGGGTGGTCATAGACGAATTCGCCGGCCACCGAGTAGTGGCCGTAGCGCTCCGTCTCGGCGCGCAGCGGGCGGATCATCTGCGAGTGGCAGACGTTGCAGCCCTCGCGGATGTAGATGTCGCGCCCCTCCAGTTGCAGCGCCGTGAGCGGCTTCAGTCCTGCGACCGGCTCCGTGGTCTGCTTCTGGAAGAACAGCGGCACGATCTCGACCAGGCCGCCGAAGCTGATGGCCACGATGATCAGCACGATCATCAGGCCGATGTTTTTTTCGATCTTCTCATGCTGCATGGATCGCGCTCCTCAGGCGGGCTGGACACGGGCGTGGGCGGTGGCAGCTTCGGCTGCAGGCGTCACGGTCTTCCAGGTGTTCCATGCCATGACCAGCATGCCTGCGAAGAACATCGCGCCGCCGATCAGGCGAACGTAATAACCCGGATAGCTCGCGAGCACGGATTCGGCGAAGCTGTAGGTCAGCGTGCCGTCGCTGTTGTAGGCGCGCCACATCAGCCCCTGCATGATGCCGTTCACCCACATCGAGGCGATGTAGAGCACCGTGCCGATGGTGGCCAGCCAGAAGTGCGCGTTGACGGCCTTGACGCTGTGCATGTCCTTGCGGCCCCAGAGCACCGGGATCAGGTGGTACATCGCGCCGATGGAAACCATGGCCACCCAGCCGAGCGCGCCCGAATGCACGTGGCCGATGGTCCAGTCGGTGTAGTGCGACAGCGAGTTGATGGTCTTGATCGACATCATGGGGCCTTCGAAGGTCGACATCCCGTAGAACGACAGCGAAACGACCAGGAATCGCAGCGTGGGATCCGAGCGCAGTTTGTGCCATGCGCCGGAGAGGGTCATCATGCCGTTGATCATGCCGCCCCAGCTCGGCGCCAGCAGGATCAGCGACATCACCATGCCGAGGCTCTGCGCCCAGTCGGGCAGCGCGGTGTAGTGCAGGTGGTGCGGGCCGGCCCACATGTAGATCGCGATCAGCGCCCAGAAGTGCACGATCGAGAGGCGATAGGAATAGACCGGGCGTTCGGCCTGCTTGGGCACGAAGTAGTACATGATCCCGAGGAATCCGGCGGTCAGGAAGAAGCCCACCGCGTTGTGGCCGTACCACCACTGCACCATGGCGTCGATCGTGCCGGGATAGACCGAGTAGGACTTGGTCAGGCTGACCGGAACGACGGCACTGTTGACGATGTGCAGCACCGCGATGGTGATGATGTAGGCGCCGAAGAACCAGTTCGCCACGTAGATGTGGGACATCTTGCGCTTCATGATCGTGCCGAAGTACAGGATCGCGTAGGCGATCCACACCACCGCGATCAGGATGTCGATCGGCCACTCGAGTTCCGCATACTCCTTCGAGGAGGTCATGCCGAGCGGCAGTGTTATCGCGGCCAGCACGATCACCAGCTGCCAGCCCCAGAACACGAAGGCCGCGAGCCCGTCGGAGATCAGCCGCGCCTGGCAGGTGCGCTGCACCACGTAGAGCGAGCTGGCGAACAGCGCCGAACCGCCGAAGGCAAAGATCACCGCGTTGGTGTGCAGCGGCCGCAGGCGGCCGAAGTGCGTCCAGGGCATGTCGAGGTTCAGCGCCGGGAAGGCCAGCTGGGCTGCGATGATCACACCCACCAGCATGCCCACGATGCCCCAGACGACGGTCATGATGGCGAATTGCCGCACCACCTTGTAGTTGTACACCGGATGTTCAGTAACGGCGGGATGAGTCATTGCGCTTTCCAGATAGTGCTGTGGTTCGAGGAGCCCGGCCCCCCGGATAGGAAAATCCGCGATAGCGAGCGCGAAACCGCTGCCATTTTCCCGGTCCGGTCCTGCTGCGGGCAATGACGTGGGTCAAGCTTCGCGGGAGGGCGCGACGATCCGGGGAACCTGAGCGGCACTTGTCACGGCGAGTCCGCCCCCCCAGGGGCGACGACCGCTGACGCCTGGCGGATCTTACCAAGATTTGGCGGCAATTCCTCGCGCGAAAAATCCCACTTTCGCCGCGCGGCAATTGGCGCGCGGCGCGAGCGGGGAGCCGGGA
>JAGPES010000456.1 GCA_018057015.1 Pseudomonadales bacterium
GAAGAGAACGTGTAGAAGGTAGGGAAAAGAAACAGCAATAGCAGCATATTGGATACAGTGAACTGTAGCGGCAGCTCGGGGTGAGCGGGATTCAGGAATGTCTGGTAAAGAGCGATGCAGAACAGGGTGTAGGGCAATACCAGGAACATCACCTGGGTGATTCCGCCGAACGCATTTGCCAGCGCAATGCCGTATTCCCGCTTCCTGTGTGACTGCCAGAGGATGACATATTCACTCATGCCAGCGAACAGGGCCAGTATCAAGGCCGTTAATATCGGGTTGAATTGCAGTTCACTCAACATGATATGCGCGAACAGGGAAACTTCGTGTCCGCCAATGAACGCTCCCAGTGCGCCGGTGAAAAACAGCAGAACGATCAACCTGAGGGAGCTGGGCCTGATATTTTCATACACGCTGTCCAGGCGCTGCGCTATGTCGCTACTGGACATGGCAAGATTTTCTCTGACCTCCTCCTCCTCCTCGGCATAACTGCTGACCAGCTTGTAGACATACACGCCAAAGATGCATAAAAGAACGAGGCTGACGAAAACGAGATCAATGGCATCGAAGGCGTTTTTCTCCTGCCCTGATGAGCTGAAGGTCAGCATGACCAGACCCAGTATCAGCCCCATAGCAGCGCCCGCAATCAGTATTTGTGTGCCCGCTTCCGTGATCGGCACAGGCATCAGGTACTTCCCGTACTTGTCCTTGGGCAGGAAGTAGGAATAGAGGCTGAATACCAGCGCGTTGTTGTAGATTGTGATGAGCGCGATCACGAACGCCGTTAACGGGCTTACAGGAATGATAAAGGCAATAACCACCAGCTCCGGTGTGGTGGAGAGAATCTCCGCCACGGTTCCCGCCGTGTAATGATTCCAGTGCAAACGGGCTGCCAGTCGCTCCGTTGCGGTTACCAGTATCTCGCAGGCCGCCATGAGAACGACCAAACCCGCGACAAGTTGTAACAAGGCGATCAGTAAAAGCGGGATTGCCGGAAAAGCCGACACCACAAAGAACTGCGCGCCGCTGAGCGCGAGGCCAATTGCCAAACGCACGAGCCAGGGTGGTGCGGAGGGAAAGCGGTGGACTGTGCCCAGCTTGACGATCGAGAGCCGGTCCGGATCTATACCGCTTTGTCTAAGCGCCTCATCGACGTAGGGAGCGGTCTCGGGGAGTCCCGCTGTGGCGACTTTACTCTTGTGTCCACTATGCGACATAGCTAAGGAGCCTCTACGTCAAGTATGCGCAATTCGTCCACCGCTCAACAGGTTAACTGATCAATTGTCCGGCCAGAGACCGGATCTACGGGCCCAATCCACCCATCCATTTGCGCCAGCGGGCAACGCCACCGCCTGCCTGTCCAGCCACCTCTGCGCCTTGTCGGCCAGCATCCGCCACTCGTCCTCGCGCCCGGCGAAGCGGCGTTCGAGCAGGACCAACGCCACGGCGGTGTGCACCACGGCCGCGGCCGCTCCGCCGCCGCCCAGATGTTGGGCCTCCCGCGCCAGCGCGGATGCCTCCAGCCCGAACTCGCGCAGCGTCGCGTCGTCGAGGCGAAAGCTGCCGTCGGCGCGCTGCGACAGGGTCAGGCGCATGAAGCCGTCGACGGGCGTGGCCCGCTTGCGTCCGCGCGAGCTCAACACGTTCATCGAGCGTGATGCGAAGGAGCCTTCGATGGCGGGCGCGGCATCCAGGCCCGGGGCGAACGCATCGACCAGGTCGTGATATCCGGCGGAGCTGGCGATGTCCGTTGCCGCCCCCTCGGCGCGGTGCAGAAACGCCGGGATGTCCAGATCCGTAAGCGCCCGGGACGCGCAGGCCATCGACACGCGGGTGGTGCACTGCAGCGCCCGCTCGACTCCACCCCACCCGTGCGTCAGCGCCACCGGCACGCGCCGCAGCTGCGCACGTTCCGTCTGCACGCCCTCCACGCGTTCCTCGATCGCCACGAAGCTGGTCTGCGAGCTCAGCAGCTGGTAACGCAGCGCGAGCTCCAGCACCTGCTCCTCGACGCCTTGCGCCTTGCACGCCCGCTGCTGCGAACCGAAGCGCGGCGCCTCGATGCCGCGCCCTTCCTCCAGCTCGCGGATGGCCGCGCGCGCCATCAGCGCCGGCACCGCCGTGGGTTCGAATTCATTCGAACAAAGTGATGTGGGTTCGGCTTCAGCCGAACAATGTTCGAATGAATTCGAACCCACATCCACCCTTACCGGAAATCGCAGCGTGCCCCGCGGCCCATCGGCCAGCACCGCCACTTCCACGGCGCCATGCTCCGCACCGCCGGGCACGCGCGCATACACCGTGAGCCGGTCGCCCGCGAACAGCGAGGGCAGCACGCGCGGCGTGACCAGCTCGGGCCGCAGCCCGCCCCAGTCGAGCCGCACATTGTTCAGCGACGGCGCCGCGGCGCGCGCGAACTGGCGCATCACCACCGGCTCGATGCGCTCGTTGGGATGGATGAACTCGGCCTTGCCGCCGCTGGCGCGCGCGAGGCCCTTGACCAGGTGCTCCGAGGCGCCGTAACCGATGCCAAAGGTGAAGATCCGCACCGTGGCCGCGTGCTCCGTGGCCAGCGCGATGCACGCTGCCTCGTTGCCCACCTGCCCGTCGGTGAGCAGCATCACGCGGCGCGGCAGCGCGGCGCTGGAACCGGCCAGCACCGCCTGCAGCGGCGCGAGCAGCTCGGTGCCGCCGAGGTCTGCGTCCCAGCTCTCCAGCTGCCGCGTGGCCTCCTCGAGCGCGGCCTGCGTGTACGGCCGGCTCCGCGGGAACATCAACTGGTAGCGGCTGCCGAAGCCGACGATGTTGAACGCATCGCCCTCCTCCAGCGAACGCAGCGCCAGGCGCAACGCATTCAGCGCCTGCTCGATGCTCTCGCCCGCCATGGAACCCGAGCGGTCCACCACGAAGACGTACTCGGCCGCCTGGCGCGCGTACTGCCCCAGGTCCGGGTAGAGGTTGATCATCAGCGCGTGCGCACCGGCGCCATCGGGCGCGACCACGGCGCATGGCGCGAAGGGGCGCGCCAGCGCGATGTCCAGCACGAAGTCGCGATCGAGCTGCGCGTTGGCGCCCATCAGCTCGACGCGTACGCAGGTGCCATTCACCGTCACCTGCGCCGGATGCGAAGGGCAGGCCACGGACGCGACACCCTGCGGCGCGCTGTACTCCACCG
>JAGPES010000457.1 GCA_018057015.1 Pseudomonadales bacterium
TGCGCCCCTCGGTGTCGAACTGCGCGTTCTCGTACTTGAACTGGATGCCCAGTTCCTCGGTGGGCTGCCAGTGCAGCCCGAGGCGCACGACCTGCTCCTCTTCCTGCGTTTCGTCGCGGTCATCGAGCGCGGCGTTCTCGACCCAGCCGTCGATCTCGCGATACAGTACCGACAGCCGCCCGCTCAGCGTGTCGGTCAGCGGGCCGCTGACCACGAAGCGGTAGTCCTGCTCGTCGGAGTCGGGTTCGTAAAGCACCTGTGCCGAGCCCTCGAGTTCGTCCGCAGGCTTGGCGGTGATCAGGCTCACGGCGCCGGCGATGCTGTTCTTCCCGAACAGGATAGGCTGCGGGCCGCGCAGTACCTCGACACGCTCCATGTCGAACAGCGGCAGGCGCGTCAGCTGCGCCTTGCCGAAGTAGATGCCGTCGTTGTACATGCCCACGGACTGCTCGAAGGACTGGTTGATGCCGGAGCTGATGCCGCGCACTGTTATCGCCGAGGAGATCCCGGTCTGGTTCATCGAGAAGTTCGGCACGTAGGCCGTCAGCTTCTCGAGGTTGGTGATGCCGACCTGCTCCATCTTCATGCCGGATACCGCATTCACGGAGATCGGCACGTCCTGCAGGCTTTCGGTGCGCTTGGTGGCGGTGACGATGATCTCTTCGAGCTGGATCTGCGCCAGCGCCGCGGGCGCCAGGGTCGCGAGTATCGATGCGCAGAGTGCCGAGCGCCGGAACGGTGCTTTCATTTGCGAGCCTCCCAAAGGTGTTGTTGTAATTGGTCCTTGCCGGCTACAGACAGGACTGCGTCGAGCATAGACCGCCCGACCGGGACAGGGCAAACGGAATCGGCGATGCGCGGGGCGGCGCCGGGGCAGCCCCGCGCAAGGCCTCAGGATGCGGCGGTATAGTCCGTGTAGCCCTTCGGGCCCGGCGTGTACAGCGTCGCAAGGTCGAAGTCGGCCAGTGGCAAGCCCTCGCGCAGGCGCCGCACGAGGTCGGGGTTGCCGATGTAGGAGCGACCAAAGGACACGGCCGCCGCCTGGCCGGCACCCAGCACCCGGTCGGCCGACTCGCGGTCGAAACCGTCGTTGACGATCAGCGCGCCGCGAAAGTGCTCGCGCGCGAGAGCGAAGGCGTCCAGGCTCCTGCGCGGCGAGCGGATCACGTGCAGGTAGGCCAGCTTCATCGGGCTCACCGCATCGAGCAGCGTCGCAAAGGTCTCGTGCGGGTTTTCGTCATGCAGGTCGTTGAACGGATTACCGGGGCAGATGCGCATGCCGACCCGCCCGCTGCCTGCCACCGCGGTCATCGCTTCCAGCACCTCGAGCACGAAACGCACGCGGTTCTGCACGCTGCCGCCGTAGGCGTCGGTGCGCAGGTTGGTGCCGGTGGAGAGGAACTGCGCCGGCAGGTAGCCGCTGGTGCAGTGCAGTTCTACGCCGTCGAAGCCCGCTTGCAGCGCGCATTGCGTGGCGTGCCGGTATTCGCCGATCACGCCGGGTATCTCGTCGAGGCGCAGCGCGCGCGGCTCGTCCAGGTCCACCATGCCCGCGGCATCCGTGTAGATCTGCCCCTTGGCGCGCACCGCCGACGGGGCCACGGTCTCGGCGCCCGGATCCTTGTTCAGGTGGCTGCCCACGCGCCCGCAATGCATGATCTGCGCGACGATGCGCCCGCCCTCGGCGTGCACGGCATCGTTCACGGCTCTCCAGCCCGCGACCTGCGCCTCGGTGTAGATACCCGGCGTACGGCAATAGCCCTTGCCGTTGGCGCTGGGCTGCACGCCCTCGCTGACGATCAACCCGGCGCTGGCGCGCTGGCGGTAGTACTCGACGTTCAGCTCGGTCGGCACGTCGCCGGGGCCGGCGCGGCTGCGCGTCATCGGCGCCATCACGACGCGGTTGGCGAGCAGGATGTCGCCGAGTTGCACGGGTTCGAAAAGGCTTGCGGTCATGGCTGGAAGACTCCGGTGGTTTCGGATGGCGGATGAGGCAGGGCGCCGGCGCGCAGGCGCACCCGGCTGGAAAGGTGGCGCACGGATAACCCCTTATGTGTGCGTTTCGCCGATGTACGAGGCGAGCACGCGACCCATGTAGTCGGCCGGCACCGGAACGGGCATGCCGGCCGCGGCGAGCAACGCGCCGCTCTGCCCGTTCTCGAACACCTGGCGATCACTCGCATAGTCGAGGTAGAGCCCGCCGTCCCGGGCGGCCTTGCGCAGCGCCGGCGGCGCCAGCGTCGCGACGGCCGGCAGCACGCGCGTGAAGACCCAGAGGGGCACTCGCTTCGGTCGCGGTGGCCGCCGGCCGTGTGCCAGCAGGGCCTTGCGCAATTCGCCCGCCAGCCAGTCGATGCTCATGGCGAGCTCCGGTCCGGAGCACAGATGGAGCACACGCCCGAGCGTCTCGCCCTGCGTACTGCTCCAGCGTATCGCCCGTGCCACGTAGTCGACGGGAACGGTGTCGAGCGTGATTCCCGTCAGCGCGGGCAGCACCCCCCGGGTCTGCTCGCCCGAGAGAAACTCGCACAGATCGTGGAATATCTGTCGATGGATCACCCTGCCGGTGCGCGAATCGCCCACGACCATGCTGGGCCGATGCAGTGTCAGCGGCAGGCCGTGGCGGTCCATCTGCTCCCGGATGAGGGTTTCGGCTTCCGCCTTGGCCTGCTCGTAGGTGTTGTGAAACACCCTCGGTTCGCTCAGCCATTGCTCCGGAACCCGCGGCATGCGTCCGCCGACACCCACCGAGCTGACAAATTCGACCTTGCGCAGATTCGCGCCGGCCTGGCACTCCCGGGCCAGCGCGACGATGTTCCCGGCCGACCCGACCGCCGCTTGCCGCGCATCCGCGATCGGCAGGTCCATGCGGAGATCTCCGGCGCAATGCACGATATGCGTGCAACTGCCCGCCAGCGCGCGGAATTCACCGTCGGGCAAGGCGAACCGGGAAGCGGTGACGTCGCCACGCAGGGCGGCCACGCGCTCCCGTCGCGCCGCATCCTGCGGGCCGATCGCCCAGAAACGCAACAGCTGCTCCAGCCGCTGCGCCAGGTCGCCAGGGGATGCCGCACGCAGCAGCAGCGTGATCTGCGTGTCGGGATCCTCCAGCAGCAAGGGCACCAGCGCACTGCCCACGACGCCGCTGGCACCGGTGAGGAAATA
>JAGPES010000047.1 GCA_018057015.1 Pseudomonadales bacterium
CTGCGGCCACGAGCTCGGCTTCGCGGTCGCCACCGGGCGCAACCTCGACAGCACCTTGCGCGTGCTCAGGCAGTGGAGCGTGCGGGTACCGGACGTGCTGATCACCTCGTTCGGCAGCGAGATCCATTACGGGCGCGAGCTGAAGCCCGATGTGGGCTGGCGCAATCACATCCGCCACCAGTGGCGGCGCGACGCGCTGGCGCAGGCGCTTTCCGAGGTGCCCGGGCTGAGCCTGCAACCGGCTGAAAACCAGCGCGAGTTCAAGCTGAGCTACGATGTAGATCCCGACGCCATGCCGCCGCTGCGCGCGCTCCAGGCCATGCTGCGGGCGCAACGACTGGGCGCCAAGCTGATCTACTCGCACCAGTCCTTCCTGGACGTTCTGCCGGTACGCGCGTCCAAGGGGCAGGCGGTGCGCTACCTCGCCTACAAATGGGGCCTGCCGCTCGGCGATTTTCTGGTCGCGGGCGACTCCGGCAACGACGAGGAAATGCTGCTCGGCGATACGCTCGCGGTGGTGGTCGGCAATCACAGTCCCGAACTCGCCACGCTGCGCGGGCTGGAGCGGGTCTACTTCGCCAGCGCCTCGCATGCGGCCGGCATCCTGGAGGGCATCGCGCACTACGGTTTTGTCTGCCAGGGCTATTCCAAGGAGGCCGGATGATCGAGAACCTGCGTACCTGGATCCGCGGGCACAGTGACGAGATGCAGGCGTTCCTGCGCCGCTGCTTTGCCGAGGAACGTCCGCTGCTGCTGCAGACCGACCTGCGCGGCATCTTCGCGGGGCTGGCCGAGCTCGGGCTGGATGCCGGGCCCGGCACGCCGCTGGACAGTGTCGTGCGGCTGCTGCAGGAGGCCGTGCTGCAGGCGCCGTGGGCCTGCTTCGCGGTGCGCGAGGAGGCCGGATCCTGGCACTACCTCCGCGCCCATCTCGACGACGTCGTGCCGGAGGCCATCGACGTGGCGCAGTACCTGCGCTTCAAGGAGGGGCTGGTGCGGCCGGACCTCGGCGGCGATCCGGTGCTGGAGGTGGACTTCGCGCCATTCAACCGCGAGTTCCCGCGCCTGAAGGAGATCCGCTCCATCGGGCAGGGGGTGCATTTTCTCAACCGCCATCTCGCCGCGGCAATGTTCCAGCGCACCGGCGAAGGGCACGCGCGGCTGCTCAACTTCCTGCGCGTGCACGCGCTGGAGGGTCAGCAATTGATGCTCTACGGGCACATCGGCGACGTCGCCTCTCTGCGCACGGCCTTGCGCCACGCGCAGCAGGTACTGGAACGCCACGCGCCTGCGACCCCCTGGCAGGGACTGGCCGATGCGCTGGGACGGCTGGGCTTCGCCCCGGGCTGGGGCGACAGCGCCGCACGTGTGGCCGACACCATGAGCCTGCTGACCGACATCCTCGAGGCCCCCTCGGCGCAGACGCTCGAAGCCTTCCTGGCGCGCATCCCGATGATCTCGCGCATCCTGATCCTGTCGCCGCACGGCTACTTCGCGCAGGACGGCGTCCTCGGCAGGCCCGACACCGGCGGCCAGGTCGTCTACATCCTCGACCAGGTGCGGGCCCTGGAGCTGGAAATGCGTGAGCGCCTGGCGGTGCAGGGCGTTGCCGTGGAGCCGCAGGTGCTGGTGTTCACGCGCCTGCTGCCCGACGCGGACGGCACCACCTGCGACCAGCCGCTGGAGAAGATCTTCGGCTGCGAACGCGCGACGATCGTGCGCGTGCCGTTCCGCCGGCCCGGGGGCGAGATCATGCGCGAGTGGATATCGCGCTTCGAGATCTGGCCCTACCTCGAGGGGTTTGCGCACGAGGTCGAGCGCGAAGCGCTGGCGCAGTTCGGCGGCCGCCCCGACCTGGTCGTGGGCAACTATTCCGACGGCAACCTGGTCGCCTCGCTGCTGTCGCAGCGGCTCGGGGTCACGCAGTGCAACATCGCCCACGCGCTGGAGCAGAACAAGTACCGGCACTCGGCGCTGTACTGGCAGGAGAACGAGTCCGCCTATCACTTCTCGTGCCAGTACACCGCGGACCTGATCGCGATGAACAGCGCGGACTTCATCATCACCAGCACCTACCAGGAGATTGCCGGCACCGGCGAAACGGTGGGCCAGTACGAGAGCTACCAGGCCTTCACGATGCCGGGCCTGTACCGGGTCGTGCACGGCATCGATGCCTTCGATCCGAAGTTCAACATCGTGTCACCCGGCGCGGACGAGCGGGTGTATTTCCCCTGGTGCGAGGAAAGCAGGCGGTTGCGCTCGCTGCAGCCCGATATCGAGCGCCTGCTGTACGGCGAAGATCCCGGGCAGGCCTGCCGGGGTCGGTTCGAGGATCCGGGCAAGCCGATAATTTTCAGCCTGGCGCGCATGGACCGCATCAAGAACCTGGCGGGCCTCGCCGACTGGTTCGGCGGCTGCGAGCGCCTGCGCGCGCGTGCCAACCTGCTGCTGATCGGCGGGCACATCGATCCGCAAGACTCCACCGACGTGGAGGAGCGCGAACAGATCCTGCTGATGCACGAACTGATGGATCGCCACGCGCTCGACGCGCAGGTGCGCTGGCTGGGCGCGCGCCTCGACAAGGCGCTCGCGGGCGAGATCTACCGCTTTGTGGCGGACGGTCGGGGCGTCTTCGTGCAGCCGGCGCTGTTCGAGGCCTTCGGGCTCACGGTGATCGAGGCCATGGCCTCGGGACTGCCGGTGTTCGCGACCTGCCACGGCGGGCCGCGCGAGATCATCCAGCACGGCATCTCCGGCTTCCACATAGACCCGACCGACGGGGTCGGGGCCGCCGCCGCGATCGCAGATTTCCTGGAACGCACCGCCGCCGATTCCGCGCTCTGGCAGGAGGTTTCGCAGGCGGCGCTCGCGCGCGTGGATGCGCGCTACACGTGGCGGCGTTATGCGGAACGCATGATGACGCTGTCGCGCATCTACGGGTTCTGGAAGTTCGTGAGCAATCTCGAGCGCGAGGAGACCGCGCGCTACCTGCAGATGTTCTATCACCTGCAATTCCGGGCGCTTGCCGGCATCAACTGAGGAGGTTGCATGGAGCAACTGCTGCAATTCGCGGGCGAGTTCATCGACTGGAACGAGTCTGCAGGCGTGATGCTGCGCATTGCCGTGATCCTGCTCGTGGCATGGGCTTGCCTGATGCTGACGCGGCGAGTAGTGCCGGCCCTAAAGCGGCAGATGCAGAAGCGCGCCGGGGATCCGGAGCAGGTCAAGCGGCTCGATACGCTGGGACGCGTGCTGCGGTATGTGCTCGCCGTGGTGATCAGCGTGGTGGCAGGAATGCTGGTGCTGGCCGAGCTCGGGGTGACGATCGCGCCGCTGCTGGCTTCGGCGGGGGTGCTGGGCATTGCCGTCGGATTCGGTGCGCAGAGCCTGATCAAGGACTACTTCAACGGCCTGTTCCTGCTGCTCGAGGACCAGATCCACCAGGGCGACGTGGTGGAGATCGCGGGCAAGGGCGGGCTCGTGGAGGAGATCACGCTGCGCTACATCCGTCTGCGCGACTACGAAGGCAGCGTGCACTTCGTCCCCAGCGGGGAGGTGACCACGGTCACCAATCGCAGCCGCGGTTTCGCCTGCGCGGTGATCGATGTCGGCGTGGCCTACCGCGAGGACGTCGACGAGGTTTTCGGTGTGATGCGCGAAGTCGCGGCCGCGATGCGCGAGGACGAGACGCTGGCGCCGCTGATCCTGGACGACCTGGAGATCGCCGGCGTGGATGCCTGGGCGGATTCCGCGGTGATTGTCCGCTGCCGGTTCAGGGTGCGGCCCCTGGAGCAGTGGACCGTCAGGCGCGCCTTCCTGCAGCGGCTGAAGAAGGCCTTCGATCGCCAAGGCATAGAGATCCCGTTTCCGCACCTCACGATTTTCCGCGGCGAGGCCGGACGCCAGGGCGCGGCTGCGCTGCAACAGGCCGCCACCGGTTGACGGTTTTGCGGCACGACAAGGAGAAATGAATGCTTGGAAGCGCCAGGTACAAGGCTTATACGCTCGCCAACTTTCGTGCCATCCCGCAGATGGAGCATCTGCCCGAGGAGACGAAGTTCGACATCGAGGTCGTGGGGCGCGTGCTGCCGTTCAAGACCAACAATTTCGTGGTCGAGCAACTGATCGACTGGGAGCGGGTGCCTGACGACCCGATGTTCATCCTGACCTTTCCGCAGCGCGACATGCTGTCGCCCGAGCACTACGAGGAGATCGCCGGCCTGCTCAGGAGCGGGGCCGACGCCGCCGCGATCAGGATGGCGGCCAACCGCATCCGGTTGCAGCTCAATCCGCACCCGGCAGGGCAATCGAGCCGCAATATCCCCACGCTCGAAGGAGCGAGCCTGGATGGCATGCAGCACAAGTACCGCGAGACGGTGCTGTTTTTCCCCAGCCAGGGGCAGACCTGCCATGCCTACTGCAGTTTCTGCTTCCGCTGGCCGCAGTTCGTCGGCATGTCCGATCTCAAGTTCGCCAGCCGCGAGGTGGATCGCCTTATCGATTACCTGCGTTCTCATCCCGAGGTGAGCGACCTGCTGCTGACCGGCGGCGACCCGTTGATCATGTCGGCGCGCAACCTTGCGCAGTACCTCGAACCCCTGCTGGACGCCGCGCTGCCAAACCTGCGGCGCATACGCATCGGCACCAAGGCGCTCAGCTACTGGCCCTACCGTTTCCTGAGTGATGACGATGCGCCGCAACTGCTGGCACTGTTCGCCAGGGTGGCGCGCAGCGGTGTGCAACTGGCGCTGATGGCGCACTTCAACCACCCCCGCGAACTGGAGCCCGAACCGGTGCGCCGCGCTATTGCGCGCGTGCGTGGAAGCGGCGCCGTGATCTGCACCCAGTCGCCGTTGCTGAGGCACGTCAATGACGCCCCGGCGCTCTGGGCACGGATGTGGAACGATCAGGTCAATCTCGGCTGTGTGCCCTACTACATGTTCCTGTCGCGTGACACCGGGGCGCAGCACTATTTCGGGCTGCCGCTGGTGGAGGCCTGGGAGATATTCCGCCAGGCCTACCAGCGCGTGAGCGGCCTGTGCCGGACCGTGCGCGGCCCCAGCATGTCAGCCGATCCGGGCAAGGTGCAGATGCTGGGGGTGAGCGAGATCAACGGCGAGAAAGTGATGGTGCTGCGCTTCCTGCAGGGCCGCAATCCCGACTGGGTGCAACGGCCATTCTTCGCGCAATACGACGACAAGGCCACCTGGCTTGACGAGCTCCGCCCGGCTTTCGGGGAGGGGTGCTTCTTCTACGAAGACGAGATGGAGGGAGAGCTGCCGCACGAGCCGGCGCAGGCCGACGGCGGTGATTTGCCGCTGCGACTCACACGTGCGCCGGAGCCATTTCTCAGTGACGGATGCGTGGTTGTGGCCGAACCGCTCGCCTGGCGTGCGGCGGGAAGCCGAACCAGGGAATAGCGCAGCGTTGCCTATCGTGAATGAACCGCGAAGAACTCCAAGTCGATGTCGTGCCCGAGCTTCTCCACTATGCGTTCTTTCTGCCGCGTAATCATCTCTTCAGTCAGCTCACCGCGTGTTCGAATGATGAGTCGCGCCACCGGCTTGTTGCCACGCATCGCGACGTCACGTACCTCCAGCAAGCCATCGGCGGGATTCATGTGCGCCAGTTCGTTGATCGCGCTGCGGATGCTGTTTTGCCGGATAAGCGTATTGAAGCTGAGCGCCAACGGTATCGAGATCAACACCAGCAGCCCGAGGCTCATGGCCAGCGCATTGCGGGCACGACTGATCGGTGCAAACCCGAGCACGAGGAATGCGAGACTTGCTGAAAGCATTATGCCGATCAGGTTGGTCAGGAACAGCAGGCTCGCACCCATGATCATGTCGGCATTCATCCAGCCAATGCCGATCCCGGTGACCGCCAGCGGCGGCGCCAGCGCAACGGCGATGGCGACACCGGCCATGCTGCGCGCGAGTTGCTCCTTCGCGCTGGCATAGGCGCCGGCCACTCCGGACAGCAGAGCCACCAGCAGGTCCAGCAAGCTCGGGTGCATGCGGCTGTCCATTTCCGGCGTGATCGTCTGCAGCGGGGTCAGCAACGCGAACGTCGCTGCGCAACCGATGGCGAGCAGCACGCCGACAGCGAGGGTCCTGACGCTGGTCCGGATCAGCTGCGGATCGGTGCGCGCGATGCCCATGGCGAGCGAAATCACCGGTGCCATCAGGGGCGCAAGAATCATGGCGCCGATGATCACCGACGCAGAACTCAGGAACAGGCCTGTCGCGGCCAGCAGCACGCTGATCACCATCAGCACGACAAATGCGGTACTGGTCCGCGCGCTGTCCCGCAGGCCCAGGAACAGCTCGCGGAAATCCCCTTCGGCGGCACGCGGGAACAGCGGCAGATTCCTGTCGCGCAACATGCGGCTGGCAGCGATGGACGGCAAGTGGGTGGTGTGCATGGACTCGCGCGCGTTGCCCAGTTCGTCGTCGATTTCGCGAAATCTCCTGCCGACGACGACGTTGGCCGCGTCATTGCGCACTTCGATCGCGAGCCCGCCGGCTTCGACTCGTTCACCGTCCAGCGTCACTTCGACGTGCTTGCGGCCCGATATCGTGAGCGCGTTGGTACGCACGAATCCCACGCTGTCGGGGAGGTCCTTCAGCGCTATCCGTCGCAGCAGGCGAAACTTGATCAGGAACCACAGGTGGCTCATCACGCTGGTGGGCGACAACACCAGGGCGGTGAGCTTGCCATCATTCGGCAGCATGGCCTCGCTGATGGCCGTGGCGGACGTTCCTGCGAAATGGTGTCCGAATACCATGATCCCCATCGCTGCGAGATCCTGGGCCGTCCCCTTTGCGGTGGTGATCGTGTACGGCTCGAGGCGCAGGCTGCCGAGGTGGGACAAGGTTTCGCGCAGCCGGCGCCAGAAATGCTCTTCCATCCGGTTGGAGTGCAGTCCCCAGACATTGCCGGTGATGATGGTGCCCAGCACGACGCGGCCGTTGCACAGCAGGAGATCGATCGGACTGGCTTGTTCGATGGAGCACGCGCCCTTCAGGGCCGAGGCCAGGTTGGCGGGCACGCCGAAGCTGGCCTGGGCATCGCGATTCGATGGCAATGGCAGGAAGGCGATCTCCCATTCGCCGACCCGCTCGTGGGCCAGCAGCCGGCGAATGTCCGCGTCACTCAGTGCGCACAGCAGGCGCACATCCTGCCGCGGATCCTCGAGCCAGCCGTCCAGCGACGCCCGGGAGCACTGCTGGACCCCCAGCTTCTCCAGTTGCGATTCCATTTCGGCCAGCGTGCCGGAATCGACATCGTCCGAGACGAGCAGAACCATCTTCCGCAAGCTGGAGTCCATGCTGTTTTTCCCCCTGCCAGGACTGAAAAAGGCACCTCGGCGTCCGGGATGCCAGGCCGCCGGTCCCGGCTCCCGGGCGGCCGTGCAATTGTATCCGCGATGTTTGATCCTGGCGGCAGGAAGCCTGGCTGACAGCGCAGACTTTAGCCGGGTTTATGGATAAGATAATCGTTCCATGTGAATCGCGGGGGAGGGGCCTATGAGCGTATCGAGTGCCAGGCGCCAGACGCTGGGAGACCTGCTGCGCCGCAGCGCTCGCCGCGCGCCGGGGCGCACGGCGCTGGCCTGCGGCGACGTGCACTGGAGCTATTCCGAGCTCGATTCCGTCGTCGACCGGCTGGCGCGCGGGCTGCGCGGCATCGGCGTGGGAGTGGGCGACAAGGTCGCTGTCCTCGCGCGCAACTCGCATGCATTCATCGCGATGCGCTTCGCGATCGCGCGCGCCGGCGCGGTGCTGGTGCCGGTCAATTTCATGCTGAATGCCGACGAACTCGGCTATATCCTTGGGCACTCGCAGGCGCGCGTGCTGTGCACCGATTCGGGCCTCGCGGAGCTGGCGCGCGCGGCGGCCGCGAAGGGAACGCATATCGACAAGTTCGTCTGGCTGCCGGGCGAGGCGCCGGGCGAGCCGTGCGCGGGAATGATCCCTTTCGACGCGCTGCTCGAGCCGCCGGCCGTCGCCTCGGGCGAGGAACCCGATCTGCACGGCGGAATGCTGGCGCAGATCCTGTACACCAGTGGCACCGAGTCCTTGCCCAAGGGCGCAATGCTGACGCACGAGTCGGTGATTGCGCAGTACGTGAGCGTGATGGTGGCGGCCGAGTACTCGGCCGGTGACACCATGCTGCATGCGATGCCGCTGTTCCACTGCGCGCAGCTCGACACCTTTTTCGGCCCCATGCTGTACAACGGGGCCAGCAACGTCATCACCGCCTCGCCGACGCCGGAATCGGTGCTGCCGAAGATCGGTCAGTTCGGTATCACATCGCTGTTCGCACCGCCCACGGTGTGGATCGCGCTGCTGCGCTCGCCGATGTTCGACCACCACGACCTCTCGAGCCTGCGCAAGTGCTACTACGGTGCCTCGATCATGCCGGTGGCCATCCTGCAGGAGATGCAGCAGCGCTTGCCCGGCGCGCGCTTCTGGAACATTTATGGCCAGACCGAGATCGCGCCCACGGCGACCGTGCTGCCATCCGAGGACCAGATCCGCAAGGCGGGCTCCGCGGGCAAGCCGGTGCTGAACGTCGAGACGATCATCGTGGACGAAGCGTGCATCGAGATGCCGCGCGGCACGGTCGGCGAGATCGTGCACCGTTCGCCGCAGCTGCTGACCGGTTATTTCCTCGACGAGGCGAAGACCGCCGAGGCTTTCGCCGGCGGCTGGTTCCACTCGGGTGATCTCGGGGTCATGGACGAGGAGGGCTACATCACGGTCGTGGACCGCAAGAAGGACATGATCAAGACCGGCGGCGAGAACGTGGCGAGCCGCGAGGTCGAGGAATGCATCTACCGCCTGCCGGCGGTATCCGAGGTCGCCGTGGTCGCGCTGAGCGACCCGTGCTGGGTTGAGGCGGTGACTGCGGTGGTGGTGGTCAAGGACGGCGAGGAGCTCGACGAGTCCACGGTGATCGCGCACTGCACGGCGCACCTCGCGCATTTCAAGTGTCCCAAACGCGTGATCTTCACCGATAGCCTGCCGCGCAACCCCAGCGGCAAGATCCTCAAGCGCGACCTGCGCGCGCGGTACGAGCACACCACCCTACAAGTCAACAATAATTGACGTTAAGACAATAAGTATTTACTATCGGTGGCCATGAATGCCGCTGCCGCGCCTCCCGAAATCGCTCCGGACACCTGGAACCGTTATCGCGCCAACCTGCCGCGGCACCTGATGGGTATTGCGCGTCACCTGCAGTCCGAGGTGATGCGCTCGCTGACCCGGCGCTCCGGCCACGCGGGCTTGCGGCTCGGTTTCGAACCTTTCATCACGCTGATAGCGCAACACGGTGTGCGCATTACCGCGCTGGCCGGCTGGCTCGGCATCAGCAAGCAGGCATGCAACCAAACCATCAACCAGATCGAGCGGGCGGGCTATGTCCGCCGCGACGCGGATCCCGGCGACGGCCGCGCCAAGGTGCTGCAACTCACCGCAGACGGTCGGCGGCTGATGAGCGAGGGGGTGGCTGCCTCGCACGGGGTCCAGGCGCGCTACCGCGCCCTGGTGGGCGAGGCGGATTACGCCGACTTCGCCGGGCTGGTCGACCGGCTTTGCGCGGGGCTCGAGTTCGTGCGCCCCTTGCATCGCGTGGCGCGGCAGAACGGCGGCGACGTGGTCGGCGCCCTGCTCGGCCGCCTCAGCGACTACGTGCAGCAGCGGCTGATGGCGCTCACGGCAGCGCGCGGGCACCCGCGGCTCAAGATGTCCTTCGCGCAGGTGCTCGGCCTGATCGGACCCGGTGGCGGCCGCATCCAGCAGATCGCGCGCATCCAGCAGGTGAGCAAGCAGGCCGTGGGCGCGGTGGTCGGCGAGCTGGAGGAGCTCGGTTACCTCGAGCGGCGCGCCGATCCGGCCGATGCGCGCGCCCAGCGGCTCTGCTTCACGCCCGCGGGCCTGCAGCTGCTGGCCGACTCGGTGGCCTCGGTCGACGCGCTGGAGCGCGAAATCGCTGCAATCATCGGCGACGCGGGGCTTTCGCGCCTGCGCACGCTCGCGGCGTCGCTCTACGCGGCCCTGGAGCTCGAATCGGAAGTGTTCCAGGCGCGTGCCGACCTGCATGCCCTGGCAGATCAACTCACGCAGCAACTCGGGCCGCAGGCGGCGCGTGAACTCGCGCGCCTTCTCGCCGTGTCCAGACAGGAGGATTGAACGATGAACTTCGATTGGCTGTTGGCAGCCTACGACTGGAAGGCCGGGCTGGTGCTGATCGCCCTGGTGGTGGTGCTGAGCAAGGCGGGGCGATTCCTGGCCTTCAAGGTGCCCGCGTTCCAGCGCATGCGCGAGCTCAATCGCGCCGAGGACAAGCTCAGGCTGGCCAGGGAAAAATACCCGCCCATGATCAAGCGCAGCATCCGTGCCGGGATGTGGACCAACCTGGCATTCTTCTTCGTGATGGCACCCTTCGTGCTGACTTTCGAGGTGTCGTCGCCGTGGCGCGCGCTGTTCGATATCGTGCTGATCCTGATGGTCTACGACTTCTTCTACTACCTGACGCACCGCTTCCTGTTCCACGCGGCCCACGACAGCCGCTTCGCCTCGATGCGCTATTTCCGCCGGGTGCACGCGGTGCACCACCAGGCGCGTGATCCCTCGCATATCGACGCCTTTTACGTGCATCCGGTGGAAACCACGATCGGCCAGGCGCTGTTCCACCTGACGGTGCTGTGCCTCGGGCTTGCGCTCGGCGACTTCAACGTCGTGAGCGTGGCGATCGCCTCGGTGATCTACATCCAGCTCAACACCTTCAACCATGTGAAGTTCGAGCTGCCGGGACGGGCCTACAAGCTGTTGAACTGGATCAGCTACAAGCACCACGTCCACCACATCGACATGCAGAAGGGCAACTACGCCACGATCACGCTGCTGTACGACAGGCTGTTCGGCACGCTCGACTGACGGCGCTGTCGGCGCGGACGCGTGCGAAGCTCCCGATCACGGACACAAGGAACAACAGACAATGAATCCCGAATCGCGCCTGTTCATCGATGGCGAACTGGTGCCGGCCGCCTCCGGCAAGACCTATCCGAACATCAGCCCGGTCACCGAGGAGGTGATCGGCCACGTCGCCGATGCCGGTCCCGAGGACATGGAGCGCGCGATTGCGGCGGCGCGCGGCGCCTTCGACACCACCGAATGGTCCACCAACCACGAGTTGCGCCTGCGTTGCATACGCCAGCTGCGCGATGCGCTGCTCGCGGTGCGGGAGGATTTCAAGCAGCAGATCGGGGCCGAGACCGGGAGTCCGATGGGCATCTGTGGCGCCGGCGGTCCGCAGTGCGACGTGCCGATCGGCTTCATCGATTACACGCTGCAGACGCTGCCGGAGTTCCAGTGGAGCCGCGACATCGGAGTGAGCGAATTCGGCACGCTGAAGAGCCGTCGCCTGGTGGAGAAGGAAGCGATCGGCGTGGTGGCCTGCATCACGCCGTGGATCGTGCCGTTGCAGATCAACCTCGCCAAGTGCATACCCGCGCTCGCTGCCGGCTGTAACGGGGTGCTGAAGGCGGCACCCGACACGCCCTGGTCGGCGACGATGCTGGGACGGCTGGTGAAGGAGCACACCGAGATTCCGGCCGGCGTGTTCAACGTGATCACCTCGCAGGATCCGCGCGAGGTCGGCGACCAGCTCGTGGGCGATCCGCGCGTCGACATGGTGTCCTTTACCGGCTCCACCGCGGTGGGCAAGCACATCATGGCGCGCGCCTCCGCGACGGTGAAGAAGGTGTTCCTGGAGCTCGGCGGCAAGTCGGCGAACATCCTGCTCGACGATGCCGACTTCGCCAGCGCGCTGCCGAGCGCGCTGGCGGTGTGCTATCACGCCGGGCAGGGCTGCGCCATTACCACGCGGCTGCTGGTGCCGAAGGCGCGCCAGGTCGAGGCCGAGGAGATCCTGAAGATGTACTTCGGCTACATCCAGTATGGCAATCCGGCGGCCGAGGACCAGATCATGGGGCCGCTCATCAACAGGCGCCAGCAGGAACGCGTGCTGGGCTACATCGAACGCGGCAGGCAGGAAGGTGCGCGACTGCTGTTGGGCGGCGGCCGCCCGGCGCACCTGCCCAAGGGCTATTACGTCGAACCCACGGTGTTCGTCGACGTGAGGAACGACATGGCGATCGCGCAGGAGGAGATCTTCGGTCCCGTGCTTGCGGTCATTGCCTACGAGGACGACGAGGATGCGATCCGCATCGCCAACGATTCGGTCTACGGCCTCTCGGGCGCGGTCTGGTCGGCGGATGAGGCGCGCGCGCTGCGCGTGGCGCGGCGCATCCGTACCGGCACGATCAACGTGAACGGCGGCAACTTCTACGCTGCCGACGCCCCGTTCGGCGGCTACAAGCAGAGCGGGCTGGGACGCGAGATGGGACCGGAAGGCTTCGAGGAATACCTCGAGACCAAGACCATCGCTATCGGGGTTTGAGCTCCTGTGGGTCGGCATTGATGCCGACATCTGCCTTCGGGCAGGCGGCGGGTTCGGCAGAGCCGAACCCTTGTCGGGCTGAAGCCCGACCCACAAAGCCCGAGCTACAGGAAGCGCTCTGCGAAGCGATCCATCTCGGCGAGTTTCTGGTCCAGCGTGAGCGTGCTGGCGCGACCCTTGTCGTCGAGCCACGCGGGCTTGTAGACGTGGTTCACGCCGAGGTCCTCGGCGGCGCGGTGGAGATCCGCGGTCCTGCCCTTGTCGTGAATCGCGAGGATCACGTTGAAATCGTCCATGCCGCGTCCGATCGCCTCGCGCTCGCGTTTCAGCTTGTGCATGATTTCCTTCAGGCCGGCGATGTCGTGCATCGCGCCCACCCAGCCCTCGTGGCGCGCGGCGCGCCTGAGCGCGGCGTCGCTGTAGCCGCCGATCCAGAACGGCACCTGCTCGTGCGTGCCGGGTGCCATCTGCAGCTTCGGGAAGTCGTAATACCTGCCGTGAAACTCGACCACCTCGCCCGTCATGAGCAGTCGCATCACCTCGAGCATCTCGTCGCAGCGCGCGCCGCGGTTGCGGAACTCGCGTTCGACCAGCGCGAACTCGGACTCCTGCCAGCCGATGCCGGTGCCGAGGATCATGCGGTCATGGCTGATCCGCGCGGCGGTCGAGACCGCCTTGGCGATCGAGAACGGATCGCGCATCGGCAGCACGAAGACCGTGGTGAGGAACTTGATGCGCTTTGTGATCTGCGCCAGCGCGCCGAACTGCACCCAGGGATCGGGCCAGTGCGTCTCGGGGTACCAGCGGATGATCGCGTCCTCGCTCTCGGGATAGGCCTCGTACTGTTCCTGGAAGGTGATCAGGTGATCCCCCAGCGTGATCCCCTCCAGCCCTATCTCCTCGGCCTTCAGCGCCAGCGCGGGGATCTCTTCCATGTCGGTCATCGCGACCACCTGCCAGTATTTCATCGGTTCAGCTCCGTCGGGTTTCGCGTCGCGCTGCTTCGGCGACCAGCGCGGGCCCCGCCTGCGCGGCGTCGAGGTGCCCGGCCTGGTACATCCAGAGCAGCAGGTCGTGCAGCATCGTGCGTATATCCGTGAGCGGACGGCCCAGCAGCGCGATCGCGGCGTTGTCGTCGCAGGGCCGACTCTGCGTGATCACGCAGGCGGCCTCGTAGGTGAGCTCGGGCGCGTGACCGGTCAGCACGCGCCGCAGGTCGCCGATCCGCCCGATCGCGCGCAGCAGCCAGCCCGGCACGCGCCTGGCCGTCACCGGATGCTGGAGCAGTTCGCACAGCAGCGCGTGGAATTCCTCGTCGCGCACGAACGGGCCGCCCAGCATGAAGCGGCGCGGCCCCAGGCCGGGCTCGAGCGCCTTTACGATCAGTTGCGCGATATCACGCACGTCGACGTACGGTCGGCCGCCCTCGTTGACCAGCAGCTCGTCCTTGCGGATCGCGTCGGCAAGGTAGGCGGGGGTGGCGCTGAAGGTCGGGTCGTGCGGACCGTGGATCGCTCCCGGGTAGACGATGACCACCGGTGCGCCGGCGTCCT
>JAGPES010000458.1 GCA_018057015.1 Pseudomonadales bacterium
CTTTCGTGCACCTTGCCCTGCTCATCCAGCCAGCCCTTGATGATCTGCACACGGTCGAGGTTCGCGCCGACGGGATCCTTCGTGGCCAGCACCGCGAAGCGCGGCGCCTCGGGCTGCGCCGGGGCGATGGGCAACGTCGAGCCCATCGGTACCCCGCTCGCGTAGGCCTGCGCGACGAAGTCGGGCGCCCGGGTGAGCTGCGGGGCGAACTCCCAGCCGCCGAAGAAGCGCAGGCTGATGCGCGTGCCCGAGGTCGCGAAGCTCTCCTTGCGCCGCAATGCGTCGTAGATTGCCTCGCGTGTATTGGCATCGGCCCATACGGCGGCCAGGCCGGCCGCGCTGTAGGCGGTTTCGCGACCGGCCGCCCTGGCCTCGGCGCTGCGCGCCAGTCGCGCGGCGCGCATCTGCGCCGTGCCGTCGAGTTGCGTGAGCTTGCCGTGGTAGTTGTCCTCCTCGATCGGCGGAGCGGAGTTGTGCGTGTCGCTGGAACCGATCATGCCGAAGTCGAACGGATTCACGCCGAGGCTGGCCGCGAGCTCGAGCCCGCTCTTCAGCGCATCGCGCGCATAGCTGCCCCCGGGTTTCGAGGCGGGCGGGATCTTCGCGCCCGACATGCGCGTGGTCCACATCTCGTAGTTCGCGAACTCGTCCCCGGCCGAGAGCAGCGGGTGCGCCTCGGATTGTCCCTTGATCTGCACGATCTCGGCGATCGGCTCGTTGCGGCTGCGCTGGCGCGCCCAGGCCGCGTCGACCGGCTCGCCCGCGGAATCGGTGCGCGCCCACATCATGCCGTCGCTGGCATTGGCGTTGTGCGGGATCGCCATGCCCTCGATGCCTTGGGCGCGCTGCTCGTCGAGGAAACGCCAGAGGTCCTCGGGCTTGTCGGAGTCGATGCGCGAGAACGGCTGCCCGGGTACCGCGGAGCCGCGGAAAATCACGTTGCGGTGCAGGTTGATCTCCTCGGGCGTGCTGGTCCATTCGTAGCCGATCAGCGTGCTGAAGCGCCCCGGTTCGTTGTGGCGTTCGGCGGCGGCGATCACTTCGCGCCAGGCCGCCTTGTTCACTTCCGGCAGATCCAGCAGTTCGTCGAGGCTACCGTCGTGCGAAGCGTCCTCGGAGATCTGCATCAGCGCCTTGAAGGCGTCGGCCGGATCGGGGCTGGCGAACAGTCTCGCCAGCGGATGCCGTGAGAGCGGACTTGCAGGGTTCAGGAACTCGCGCATCGAGCCGAGGTACTCGGAGTGCTCGGTCACGGCCGCGAAATCTAGCGCACGCCCGAGCTGAACGCTGAATCCGGCACCGTGAGCAATCGCCTCGCCCTTCGCGTAGCGGTAGGCGTCGTCCGGCAGCGTGCGCGTCCCGGTGCTGAAGGCGTCCGCCGACAGCGCGGTGTGGATGTGCAGGTCGCCGTAGAGCACCTGGCGCGCCGCGGGCGCCGCACCAGGCTCCGCGCCCGCCGTGTGTGCCGCGGCCGGCGTGGCGGTTGCCGGCGTCGCGGCGGCACCGGGCGGCGCCTCCCGCGAGCACGCCGCCAGGAGCAGGCCCGCGGCACACAGCAGGGTCGGTGCAGCTTGTCGCATGACGCGTCCTCGTTGTTGTCGGCGCTGGCAGCATCATAACCGTTCGCTCACGTTTCCCGACACGCGCAGGCCCGTCGTCCCGACTTGCGCATTCCCTGCTCCACGGCGCTGGGCTGCGACTGCGCGCAGGGCTATCATTTCCGTTTGCCGGTCGCCCCGACACAGAGGATCCCACGATGAACGGACCCGTCAACCTGGAACTCGGCCTGATCGGCCTGGGCACGATGGGCATGAGCCTGCTGCTCAACATGGCCGATCACGGTCACGCGGTCGCGGGCTACCACCGCGACGCGGCGAAGCTCGAGAGGATCCGCGCCGCAGCGCTCGCCAACCTGCACGGTTTCGACCAGCTCGCGGCCTTCGTGCGCGCGCTGCGCCGCCCGCGCGTCGTGATGCTGCTGGTGCCCGCGGGCGCGGCGGTCGATTCCGTGACCGCGGAGCTGCTGCCGCTGCTCGAGGCCGGCGACTTCGTCGTCGATGCCGGCAACAGCTTTCACCGCGACACCGCGCGCCGCATCCACGAGCTGGAGCCGTATGGCATCAGCTTCGTCGGCATGGGTGTCTCGGGCGGGGAGAGCGGCGCGCGCCACGGTCCCAGCATGATGCCCGGCGGTGGCGCGCACGCATGGCAACGGCTGCGCCCGCTGCTGGAGAGCGTGGCAGCGCGCGCCGACGGCGTGCCCTGCGTGGCGCCGATGGGCAAGGGCGCGGCCGGGCACTACGTCAAGATGATCCACAACGGCATCGAGTACGCACTGATGCAGGTGCTCGCCGAGTGCTACGACCTGATGCGCCGGCGCCTGGGCATGACGAACGCGGAAATGGCCGCCGAGTTCGCGCGCTGGAACGCCGGGCGCCTGCAGGGCTTCCTGGTCGCGATCACGGTCACGGTGCTCGGCACGCGCGACCCGCTCGGCGCCGGCGAACTGCTGGATGCGGTCTCCGACCAGGCGCGCGCCAAGGGCACCGGCAAGTGGACCTCGCAGGACGCCATGGACCTCGGCGTGCCGGTGCCGGCGATCGATGCGGCGGTGACGGCGCGCGAACTGTCGGCGCTGCGCTCCGAACGTCTGCAGCTGGCGGCGCTCTACCCGGATGTGCCGGACCTGCGCGCCGATCGGGCCGCGGCGCTCGCCGGGCTGGAGCAGGCCTGTTTCGCGGCGGCCTTGATCGCCTACGCGCAAGGTTTCGCGCAGATCGCCGCGGCGTCGCGCGAGTACGGTTTCGGCACCAGCCTGGCGACCGTGGCGCATGTGTGGCGCGCCGGCTGCATCATCCGCGCGGCCATCCTAGAGCCGATCCACGCGGCCTTCGCGGCCAGCCCCGCGCTGCCGAACCTGCTGCTGGACCCGGCCGTGGCCGCGGCGCTCGAGCCCAACGTCGCGGGCCTGCGCGCGACGGTGTGCGACGGTGCAGCCTGCGGCATCCCGCTGCCGGCGCTGGCTGCGGCGCTCGCCTGGTTCGACGGCATGCGCAGCGCGCGCCTGCCGGCCAACCTGATCCAGGCCCAGCGCGATCACTTCGGCGCGCACACCTACGAACGGCTCGACCGCGACGGCACGTTCCATTCCA
>JAGPES010000459.1 GCA_018057015.1 Pseudomonadales bacterium
GGGTTCGCGCGTCACGGGCCCGGCCCTGAATGCGCCCGCGCGCGGCAAGCCGGCATCGGAGGCCATCGACAATTACCGCGGGGCGATGCTATTCCCGCAGAAGGATTGCTGCGAGGCGGTCTTGAAGCTGCGCGGCCTCACCTTCGCCGCGCACAGCGCGCCGACGCTGCCGGTCGCCGGCTGCGACCGCGAATCCTGCGACTGCAAGCTGCACCAGGTGGTCGGGCGACGCCGCGGACCGCGCCGCCTGGTGCCGGACCGGCGCGACGACGTGCGTTTCAAGGAAGACCGTCGCCAGGGCAAGGACCGGCGATCGGGCGTGGACGTCTGGAAGCAGAACTCGTGACGACGCCTCCGCACGGGCGCGCGGCGCACTCCCGCGTCTTCTACGGCTGGTGGCTGGTTGGCGCGGGCTTCCTGCTGCAGGGTGTGGCGGCCGCCGTGGTCAGCTATTCCTATGGCCTGATGATGACGCCGGTGGCGGCGGAGTTCGAGGCCAACCGCTTCCAGATGATGCTCGGCATCACGGCCTGCACGTTCGTCTCGGGCTTCATCTCGCCGTTCCTGGGCGTGGCGATCGACCGCTACCCGCTGCGCGTGCTGGCAAGCGCCGGCGTGCTGATGCTTGCACTCGGTTTCCTCGCGCTCTCCTTCGCGCAGTCGATCTGGCACGTGGCCGGCGCATACGCGGTCTTCATGTCGACCGCGATGATCCTGATGGGGCCGAACCTGGTCTCCAGCATGCTGGCACGCTGGTTCACGCGTCGGCGCGGGCTGGTGATGGGACTCGCGGCGCTTGGCACATCGGTATGCGGCTTCGTGGTGCCGCCGCTGCTGCAACTGGGGATAAGCGGCCTCGGCTGGCGCGAGGCCTTCCAGTTTGCCGCCATCGCTGCGGTCGTCGTGCTGTTGCCGCTGTCGTGGTTCCTGCTCGTGGACAACCCGGCCAGGCGCGGGCTCACGCCGGACGGCGAGCCGGCACCGGCCACTGCAATCGCGGCCGATGCGCTGCCCTCGGCCGCCAGCACCGCGGAAATACTGCGCCAGGGCAACTTCTGGATGGTCGCCATCGTGCTCGGCCTGCTGTTCTCGGTTTACAACAGTCTGCTGAGCAACCTGGCGCCGCTGGCCACCGGGCGCGGCACCAGTGCGGAGCAGGCCGCCTTCCTGATTTCCGTCGTCGCGGTCTGCGGCATGATCGGCAAGCTGGTGTTCGGCGTGATCGCCGATCGCGTCGACCTGCGCGCCGGGCTCGCGGCCGCCATCGGCCTGGTGATACTGGGCCTGGTGCTGCTGATCGCGGATGCGAGTCATGTCACGCTGCTGGTGGCCAGCTCCTGCATTGGTCTCGCCGCCGGCGGCATGCTGCCGGTGTGGGGTGCGCTGATGGCGGTGCTGTTCGGCGCGCTGAACTACGGACGCGTGATGGGCCTGATGAGCCCGGTGATGATGCCGCTGGTCGTGATCGGCTCGCCGTTTGCCGGCTGGTCCTACGATGTCTCGGGCGACTACGTGCTGGCCTTCACGGTGTTCGTGGTGCTCATGGTCGCGGCGCTGCTGGCGCTGGCGCGCGTGCGCTTGCCGCGAATCGGGGTCGCGGCCGCGCGCTGAACCGCGGCGAGCCCGGACGGCCCACCGCTTCGTCGCCGGCGGAGGTGCGCCCCGTTGTGCAAGGCAGGGAACAACCGGATGAAGAAACGCTTCGCTGTCGCGCTCGGCTTTGTGGTGCTGCTCGTATTGCTGCTGCAGTCGCGCGCGGTGCAGGGCGTGCTGATCGGGTGGTATCTGCCCGGGTTCCCGCACCCGCAGGACGCGGTGACCGCGCTCGCCGACGATGCCGCCGGCGCGATCCATTTCCGCACCGCCTCGCCCTTCGACCTCGACGTGGTGCTGGGCGGCATGAAAGGAGCCACGCCGACCACGGGCCTGGGCTACCTCACCATGCCCGAGACCGCCAGCGCGGCCGACCCGGTGCCGGCGATGGTCATCCTGCCGGGCAGCGGCGGCATCTCGCCGGGACGCGAGCACGAGTACGCGGAGCTGCTCGAGCGCAACGGCATCGCGGCCTTCGTGATCGAGTACTACCTGCCGCGCGGCATGACGGCGGATTTCCCCTACGCCGTGCGCACGTCGAGCGTGACCGAGTTCGACATCATCACCGATGCCTATTCCGCCCTGGTACTGCTGTCCACCAGCGCGCGTATCGATCCACGGCGCATCGGTGTGATGGGATTCTCCTACGGAGGCATGGCCGCGCGCCTGGCGATGGATGAACGTTTCCGGCGCGTCCTCGCGCCGGATCTGCCGGGGTTCGCGCTGCACGTGGATTTCTACGGGCCCTGCTTCCAGAAGCTGGGCACCACGCGGGCCAGCGCCGTGCCGCTGCTCACGCTGCGCGGCAGCGACGACAATTCCAACGACCTGGCGGCCTGTGCTGCGCGCGAACGGGAGCTCGAGGCGCTCGGCGTCAGCGTCGAGACGCACATTTTTCCCGGCGCCGGCCATGCGTGGGAGGTCGCCTCGCCGCGCGCAATGCACGACAACCCGTACCTGCGCGGTTGCGAGGTCGGCTACGACGACGAGGGGTTCTCCTACCTCGACGACCGGCGCATCACGAACCTTGCGCCGGGCGCCAGCCGCTTCGAGCGCATAGCCGCGCGCATCACCAGCGGCGCTGCCTACGACGACTGCCTGCACCACGGTTATATCGTGGGGCACGACGGGCAATCGACGCGCAAGGGTCACGAGCTGCTGCTCGCCTTCCTCGCGCGGCACTTCTGACGGCCACCAGGCCCTTGTTCTTCCCGCATCCGGGACCAGCTGACCGGAGGTCGGATTGAGCGCCGAAATGATCCAGCGTCATCCCGAACTCAAGTCGGTGCGCCGGGTGCTGGACGAACGCCGGTATGCCGGGCGAGGCGTGGCCTTGAATCGCCGAGGTCGCCAATGCGGACCGGCCCCGCGCCTGCGGCCATGAATCAACTCCCCTGGATCTTGAAGCCCACCTTGAGCACAACCTGGTAGTGCCCCACCTGGCCGTGCTGGACATGGCCGCGGGTCTCCACGACTTCGAACCACTCCAGGTTCTGGATGCTCTTGCTGCACTCGGCCAGCGCATTGTTGATCGCGTCCTCGATGCCGA